>JAIRXV010000395.1 GCA_031268115.1 Bifidobacteriaceae bacterium | reverse complement strand
AGAAGAAGTTCAACACCGCAGTCAACAAAATCAGATATGTCGTGGAGCGCGCCATCGCGAATTTCAAGACGTGGCGCATCCTCCACACCGACTACCGCAGACCCCACCACACCCACCCCCAGACCAATTACACCGTCATATCGCTCGTGTTCTATCGAGCGAGTTTTGGATAAGGCTCAGGGAATGTTTCGAATGCGCCGATATTCTTCTTCTAGGTGAGAAAAGGGACGTGTTTCAGCGCTGGCGGTGGTGACGCCCCGATGCACCTGGTGAAAGGATCCCTCCCCTATGAGCACCACAGGCGTTACCTCCGGGAGGGTGAGAACCCGGTTGAAGAAATCTAATGCGACCAGCCCACCGCCGGGTGAATCGAATTCTTCGTCCATTCCTCCGAGTTCAGCCCACAGCGTCCGCTTGAGTATAAGGAAACAGGCCTCGTTTGGAGTGTCGAACATGCCGCTTGGATTGGCACCGGCAGGGCATGAGATTGCGAAGAGCCCGTAGCCATTGTTTGGCCAGTCAGCCTGACGCAGCAGCGCATCTTCCTCATCCGGCCCGTAGCCTGCCGGGACGGAAATGGATTGGTGCTGTGGCCCAAGATGCCAAGCGGGTGTCAACGCACAAGCACGTGGCGATAACGCGAGGGCTCGCATTCCGAGGGATACCGCTCCGGGAGTGACCATCCGGGCGCCGTCGAGAATGACCCCGACGGCACGACCGCGCGTTTGGCGAACGGCCCAGTTGATGGCAGCCGCCGGAGACACACTTGCTCGGGGCGATTGGACGTAGCGTATCGCAGTGTCCGTTGAAGCGGTCGCCGACCAATCTCGCGGGGGGAGGGGGGCGTCCGAGCCGTTATCGACGACGATGATCTCGTAGCGAAGGTCGTCAATGCCCACCTGGTAGCTACGAGATAGGGACTGAAGGGTCCGAGGCAATTCTCGACGCATGTTGTAGGACACGACAACAATAGAGAGATCTGGGCGCCTGAGGGTCACAGCAACCAGGTCCTGGCTTCGCTTGACCTGGCCAGCGTCCGCTCGCGCGGGTTCGAAGGCACGCTTCCCTCCATGATCGCTTGCTGGTGTGAGCTGTGCGGCAATCTGCGCTGCGACCGTCCGTTCGAGGAACACTACTGGACTGTGCGGTCTCGTCACAATCCGGACCGCGGCGTTGGCCGCTTCGCTCCGTGGGACGCAGCGCGATGGCGTGCCTGGCTTTGGCGACGCCAAAAGGGGCGGGGTCGGCCTGGGCCCCGGCCAGTCTCGGGGCCGGGTATCCTCTGACGTGACCCCATTGCTCGCGCGGACACATTGGGCCGCGCCTGCTCGATGACGCGGCGGAGGGCGGACTCAGATGGCTTGGATCGTGTGGATTGGCATTGCGATTGCGCTTGGGTTGATCGAGATTTTCACGCTTGACCTGGTGTTCCTAATGCTTTCTGGCGGTGCCGCGGCGGCCGCTGTCGCCGCCGGACTGCGGCTGCCTTGGTGGGGCTGCGTGCTTGTGTTCTGTGCTGTGAGCGTCCTAATGCTGGCCGCCGTGCGCCCCTGGGCGTTGGCGCGCCTGAAAACGGAGGGACGTGCTCCCGTTGTCACGGGGGCAGCGGCGCTGGTAGGTCAGCGTGGGCAGGCCCTCACCAACGTTTCGGCAACGAACGGCCGGGTCAAGATCGAAGGTGAAGTCTGGAGCGCCCGTACCACCGATTCCTCCGCTCCCGTCCCGGCCGGCGCGACGGTTGAGGTCACCGCGATCGATGGCGCCACAGCCGTAGTGACTTTGCGCTGACCAGACGGCCCTCGCGCCCGCCGATGGCGTTTCGTACGTCGTGTGGCCGCGTCACCCGGGCGAGTGGTGCGCCCCGAGACCCTCAGCCGCTACATGCCGATGATGATGTCGTGTGGCCGCGTCACCCGGGCGAGTGGTGCGCCCCCCGCATAGCCTCGATACGGGCCGTGCGTTTGACCTAGGTGGTGTTCGGCGGGTAGCGTGGCGCGCGCCGTAGACCGCCGGTGTCCCCGTGTGTTGGTTTGGGACCGAAGATGTCGCGAGACTGGCCGGCGCAGGCGATGCGAGACTGCCTTGGCGCCGATCGTGGGCGCTGTAGCGGGCCCCGTGCGTCTGCGCGGGGCTATTTTCTTGCTTCCTTGCGGGGGTTTAAGGGCACCCACCACGAGGAAGGGAGTGTTATGGCCAGACCCGACAAGGTTGCGGCGGTCGCTGAGTTGGTTGAGGCGTTCAACGGCTCGACCGCTGCGGTGCTGACCGAGTATCGCGGTTTGACTGTTGGGCAGCTTAAAGAGTTGCGGACCGCTCTGCGTGATAACGCCACTTATGCGGTGGTGAAGAACACGTTGGCGAGGATCGCTGTCCGTGAGGCAGGGATCGATGGTGTTGCCGATGCCCTGGAAGGGCCGACGGCGATTGCGTTTGTCACGGGCGATCCGGTCGCTGTGGCGAAGCAACTGCGTGACTTTGCCCGTGTGCATCACAATCTGGTAGTCAAGGCTGGCGTCTTGGAGGGCGCGGCCTTGGATCAGCAGGGAGTGGTCAAACTCGCAGATATGGATTCGCGTGAGGTGACGTTGGCGAAGGTCGCCGGCGTCCTCAAGGCGTCGCTGTACAAGAGTGCTTACATGTTTACTGCGCCGGCCGGGAAGGCCGTGCGCACTATTGACGCCCTGCGTGAGAAGCAGGAGTCTGCGGCCTGATGGGCCGAATTTCCCAACCCAAGGCCCAGTCCAAGGCCCACCCAGAAAGGATAGACTAATATGGCGAAGTTGACTATTGACGAGTTGATCGAGGCGTTCAAAGGGCTCACGCTCATTGAGTTGACTGAGTTTGTTTCTAAGTTTGAAGACGTTTTCGGTGTTGAAGCGGCCGCCCCGGTGGCGGTTGCAGCGGGTCCCGCTGCGGCCGCGGCGCCGAGCGAAGAGGTCGAGGAACAGTCCGAATTCGATGTGGTCCTGGAGTCCTTTGGCGACAAGAAGATTCAGGTCATCAAAGAGGTCCGTGCGTTGACCTCGCTCGGTTTGGGGGAAGCAAAAGCCCTGGTCGAGGAGGCTCCGAAGCCGGTCCTGGAGCGTGTCAACAAAGAGGCCGCAGAGAAAGCGAAGGCCGCCTTGGAAGGCGCCGGCGCAACCGTTACCCTCAAGTAGCCACCAACCCCACAAAGTGGACGATGCCGATCTACGGACGGGCCCCTGGGCGCCGGCATCGTCCACTCTTGTGGTTCATGCGGGGACTCGAGGTCGCGCAGTGTCGGTCTCGAATGCGATTGGGGCTATTGGAACCGCGGTTCGCTGGGTCGCTTGTGCGCGACCGGTGCTGTTGGATCCGAGTGCGACCGTGGTCCAGCGCGCACCTCGCTGGCGGGA
>JAIRXV010000380.1 GCA_031268115.1 Bifidobacteriaceae bacterium | reverse complement strand
TAACGCCAGAAAAGACGCTCAGGCTCGCCCTCGCCCCCAACCGCCCCCGTCGTCGGTCGCTCTATCACCGACCTAGGTGGGACCGATTGGCGTGAAGTGAGCCCCGCCTGTCAACCTGGCGGCTCGCACGGTGCACCTTTCAGCGTGACGGATGCCACGGTGTTCTTGGCAAGTTTCACGATCCTCACGGCGCACCTCCCCTTGCCTTCGCCTTTGAGGACAATCGACCCCTTTGTCAGCCCAGTGATTATGAACCGGTTACCGACGATGGCGGCCAGTTTTCCTGGGGCCCGCGACGTGCGTGATCTGCTTGCGCTCACCGACCGCCCCGTGCTACCCATTTTGGATAGCTTGCCGATGACCGCGGACGACTTCGCCTTGACGGTTATGGTCTGTGCAGTGATGGCTTTGGTCTTGGTGCTGAGGTGCGCGGGCGTGGTGAATGCGTCGTATCGCCACATGGCTTCCCCGACCTCGTTGCCCAACCAGGTCTGCTTGTAGCCGGGGATGGTGGCAACCACCGTGTAGGCGTTCTTGGTGTTTGGGGCTAGACCCTTGAACGTGTAACGCCCTGAGGAGTCGAGCATGACGGTTCGTGTTGCCTGGCACGTAGTTGTGGACGTTTCGGGGTCTTCGTCCCCGAGGGTGTAGTCATCGACACAGTTCGCTATGAGACTCGCCATCCCACCCTTGGTGCCGCCAGCTTTGACCACCACTTTTCCGGTGAGGGTGACCGCCTTGGCGAGTTTGGCGAGGGTGACAGCGGCGGTGGGTTCGCCTGCTGGGGAGGCGGCGGCGAGGTTTTGGGGCCCGTGGGTGCTGTCACCGGCGTAGTAGATCTGATAGGTCTTGCCGGGCAGCACGGTGAAGGTCGCGTGGCCTGTCGCGTCGAGGGTGGTCCACTCGCGTAGCGCGCGTGCCCTGGCGTCGCTCCACCAGGCGGTATACCCGCCCGGTCCACCCACAATTTCCCCGAAGTGTCCGTCTTGGAGGTACGGCGCCAACCCGACCGAGACCCGCACACCAGGCTTGCCGTCGGGAATCGCCACGGTCAGGCTCTGGGTCACGGTCAGGGACTCTCGGAGCCGTACGGTGACCACGGGCGGATCCGGTGGTACCCAATGCCAGTAGCTGTCGGGGTCAGCCCACTCGGCCTTGCCCTCGGCGTCCCATTCGTACTGATCAGCCGGGCCGGCCCGGGCAGCGCTGTCGGATCGAACCCCGCGATGCGAGCCTGGCCCCGATCCTCCACACGCCACGAAGAGAACGCGTAAGTCGCCGCGCCCTCGGGGTCGGTGGTTTCCCAATACAAGTCTTGTTCCGCACAGATCCAGTTCGCGGTCGATCCAAGCTCGGGGCACAGCGCGACACGAAGACCAGCGACGGGTGCGCCGTCACGGTCTAGCACTCTAATGACTTGAGTCACTGGAACCGGGTCATCCGCCGATGCGGGACCGGCGCCGGTGGCGACCACCAGCGCTAGAGCCGCCAGTCCGGCCAAGCTGGCGCGCCCAGGTCCCCCCATCGGGATAACGCAGCGTTTGTGGTCGAGGTGGTTTCTGATGCCCATATACACATTCACGTGCGCCAACGCTACTCCGGGTCGCTGGGTTGGCTGGTCGGCGCGGATCGAACGCACCCCCCGCCCCGCGCGCGATCCGCGACCTCCGCGATGCGCGTCCCCATGTTCGCCTGACCCGCACCTACCATGAGGACGGTGGCATCCCACCCTGACTCCCCAAGACCACCCGCGTCCGTCGCCAGAGTCACCCGGATCGTGTTGGCGGCGCTGATGGGGTTGATTTTCGCGCTCAGCGTGGGGGCCGCCATCGTCCTGTGGCCCAAGACCGGTGAACTGCGCGAACCGGTGCCGCTGCTGGCCGAGGGGACGCACTTCGCATACGGCGTGGTGACTTCTATCGCTGAGGCGGCAGAGCAGCGGTCCATCGCGGCCGTTGACATGGAGGTGCGGGTTAGGCTCGACGGCGAGGACACGAGTGTCCCGATCCAGCCGATCCCCGAGGTCAGCGCCGAGGAAATGTCGGTGGGTGATCGCCTAAAGCTGCTGTTCATCCCGAAGGCCGCCGAAACCGGAAGCCCCTATGTGTTCGTGGACTTTCAGCGCGGCACGCCACTGGCGCTGTTGGTCGCGGTGTTCGCGGTGGTCGTTGTCGCGGTGGCCCGGTGGAAGGGGCTGGCCGCGCTGGCGGGGCTAGGCGCGGCGCTCGCGATCCTTTGGTGGTTCGCGTTGCCAGCCCTGGCCGTGGGCCGCAACTCGGTGGCGGTCGCCCTGGTCACGGCCGGTTTGGTGCTGTTTGCGGTGGTCTACGCCACCCACGGGGTTTCGGTGCGCACCACGACCGCGTTGCTGGGTACGTATGTGGGGGCCGGCATCGTCCTCGGGTTGGCCGCCTGGATGATCCCCGCCACGCGCCTAACCCCACGCACCCACGAGAACATGAACGAACTGATGGCGTACCTGCCTGCCGTGGACCTGCGGGGCGTGCTGCTGTGCGGGATGATGCTGGCCGGGATCGGTGTGCTCAACGATGTGACGATCACGCAGGCGTCGGCGGTGTGGGAGTTGAGAGGGGCAGCGCCGGAATTGCCGCGCCGGGCGCTCTTCACGCGGGCCATGCGGATTGGCCGCGACCACATCGCTTCGACCGTTTATACCATCGCTTTTGCCTACATGGGCACGGCGTTGGCGACCTTGCTGTTGGTGCGCGCGTTCGACCATTCGTTCGCGGACCTGGTTACGTTCGAGGAGATCGCGGATGAGCTTGTGCGCACCCTAGTTGCCTCGACGGGCCTGGTGATTGCCATCCCCCTAACCACGGCGATTGGTGTGTGGTTGGCGGGAACGCCATCGGCCGTGGACGATGCCGGCCCTCACGTCCAGGAAGGCGACTCGCCTTGCGAGGTTCGCGGCCTTGAGGCCGAATCGCGCGAGTGATGCGGGTGGTGATGCCCGAGATTGCCGCTGGCGGGGTGCGCTGCGACGGGTGGGTTGTGCGCTGAGACGCCGCAAACGCACCTTAACTTCCGGGGGCGGCCGCTTTATTTGGCGGTCGGGAGTCGAGGTGCACGGAACTGGTCATAGCGGCGCGAAGGCGACAGTGTTTGCCTGCGTCAATGCGTCCTGCCTCGCCCGCCTATGACCAGTTGCGTGCACTTCGACTCCCGTGATCAAGTCCGTGGTCGCGGCTGGGTTAGATCTAGCTCCCAGGTACACGATCATGTGAGGGAGGCTTCCATGCCCGAGATCGCCCCGAAGCTCCGCATAGGGTCGAACGGACTGGGGCCCTGGCCCATCAGGTGGCAGTTCGGGGTTCGGGCCGCGCGCGGCCGAAGACCGTCTCGCGTCAAGGGTTGGCGCGACCCGTTGACTTGCGGTGGCGGGGTGTGAATCATTTTGGTGTCGGTCCGGTGTTTGGGCTGGTTGCGAGGGTAGCCTGTGATAGGTACTATCTAAGGCTACGGGAGGGCTGGCTATGGCTGATCACAAGGACCGGACTG
>JAIRXV010000371.1 GCA_031268115.1 Bifidobacteriaceae bacterium | reverse complement strand
CTTGAGTCCACCTCCCAGCTCAGACCGGCGGCGTTGTCGTGGCGGTCGGTCGTGAACTGACTGGCGAACGGCACGCCCAAGCGGATCTGCCACCAGAGACTCAAGTAATACATTTCGGCCATGGTCGCCCTCGGCGAGGCGGTGGTGTCCTGCCACTGCCGCACGCGGCCAGTCTGTTCAGAGATGCGGGAAGCGGTCCGGTTCGTGAGGTTGACCGAGCCGGTCCCATAATCATTGTCTGCCACGTAGCAGTCGCCCGCGCGGTACACAATGATGGGGCCCACCGGCGGAAGCCCCGAGGCTGTTCTAGTGAGGTTAATCGAGGTGTCGATGCTGGTGCCGCCCGGCGTCCAAACGTCGACCTGTTCCAGTAAGATGCCCGACGTGCCGGCCATCACACACCGCCGGTTGTAACTCTTCCCTTCTGGCGCAGAAGGCTCCGCACCCCAGCATTGAATTGGCGTGAAAGCCATCTGATTAAGGATCAGACCAGCGGGGATTTCGCTTGGTCCGTAGACCGTGCCGTGGTACACGAGGAAGGTTCCGCACGCGGTTCCCCTAAAGAACTCGGGGTGCCTGTCGCCTTCAATCTCAACGTAACAATTGAGCGTCTCGCTCGTCTCTACCACCGTCAACCCCGCTCCATGTGCCCAAATGCTAGTCGGTCGGGAACCCGAGGTCCAACCGAAGGGCTATCCTGGCGCGCACCGTCACGGCTGTGACCCATGCCAAGGCGGCAAGGCCCCCGAGCCCGTCGGGGCCCCGCCGGACAAGAGGCGTTGGGGGAGGGGGCGGTCCGAGGGTCTGGGATCGGGGGCGTTGGGGAAGGGACGGTCTGGGGCCGGGGGTCCGGGGAGACGCCTGGCGACAATGATGGGCGGGGAGGACTCGGTGTCCGGTATGCGGACGTTGGGACCACTTTCCGAGAGGGATAGTGGTGGTTGGCCTGGCGGTCTTAGGCAAGGCCTCATTGGGACGCCGCTCCAAGAGCGGCCTCCCAACCGCGTCAGCCGGGTCAGCGCAAAGCGCTCACCAGCAGAAAGGCCCCAGCAAGCAACGCTAGGGCGGTGCATTTCTGCACCGCCCTAGCGTCTGGGACGGCGGCGTTTCACCGCTGTCCCCGCGTGGCGCCCCCGGGGCCCGCGCGCGCACGGCACGCTGGCTGTGTTTCGCCGCTGTCCCAGAGCGGCGCCTCTAGGGGCGAGCCACCGGGGTTTGGCGACTATTCGACAGTGATGGTGTATTTGGCTGTCTTACCGCCAGCTTTGACCCGCAGGACCGCCTTGCCTGGGTGTTTCGCGGTGACACGGCCAGCCTTATCGACGGTGACCGTATTAGCCGACGATGACGTATAGGTCACTTTGGCGCGAATCGCGGCGGCCGGGGCGTATTGGCCTGTGACGTACGCCACTTGACCGACCGACATCGTCCGGCGAACACCCGACGCCCTCACCGAAACGACCTTAGTTGGCGAGGCGCTCTTTGCGACTACCGTAACCCGGACCTTGGCGCTCAACGCTTCGCCGCGCGCGTCCAACGCTTTCGACTTGACCGTGACAGTGGCGCTTCCCGACCTCAAGGCCACGATCTTGCCGTTGGTGCTGTTCACCTTAGCCACTTTGGGGTTGGACGAACGCCATATCACAGACTTCGACGAACTCCCGTCCGACAGGTACACCAACGCGGGAATGGTAACCGACTGTTTGCGGACAAGCCTCACTTTGGTTTGTGCGGCTTTGACTTTAGCGACAACCTGCTTGTCGCTTGCATTGTCCGGGTCGATCGGGGCTGGGGTTGGAACTGCCGGAGTGACTGGCCCCGTTGCCGGCGGGCCCAGCACAACACCCGGGGCCAACGCCGCCACCGCCTCGGCCAGACGGCTCGTCGCCCGCGACACGTCGCCCTCCGTGGCCCCAACGCTATCCAAGACGGTCCGCGCCCCCTGCAGCGCCGACAGGAACGCCTGCCACTCGGCGTTGGGCAGATCGCCGCGTGTACGCGACTTCTGGGCCTCGTAAAGGGCCCGCAGGCTCGCCGTCACAAAGGAATGGCGGGCCTGGTCGATCCTGCCGATAGCCCCATTCCACTGCTCGACACCGGCCGTCGGATCGTCGCGCAAGGCGATTGCCGCCGCTATAGCGGCGGCCAGCTCGACAAAGGCCTCGGCCGGGTGCTGGGCCAGGCTACCGCCAGCGTAGACCTGCTCCGCGGCAGCTATCGCCGCCCCCAAACGCCAAGGCACCGGAGCGAGCGTCATCGTGCCGCCATCGGCGGCGACTTCCGTCAGCGACTCGTCGGGACTCAGCGCCACACCCAAAGTCCAAGGCAGCGAGCCGTCCACAATAGCCACCTCACTCAGCGCTTTCGTAGTAAAGGCCACCGCGATGATCCGGCCGCTGCCGCTGTAGCCCCCCACTTCTGTCGCCTTGAAATCGATCACGTAGTGGGTGGCGTCGACCACACTAACACCCACTACCGCAACACCTTCCGCTATCGACACTGCCGAAACCGGCGTCATCACACCCGGATCGAAGTCGATGACAGCCCGGCCGTAGAACACCGGCGCACCAAAACTGGACAACCCAATTGCTGCCGTGAAGTCCTGTCCGGCCTTGATTGAATCTGGCGCAATGCTCAGCGTTCCGCTTCCTCCGGGCGTTGCGGTCAAGTCGGTTCTCGCATGCGCAGCGCCTTCCTTTAGCACCGTCACGGCGAAGATGTATTCCTGTCCGTTGGTCAGGTCGGCGATTGTGGCCCTTGTCGCATCGGCGTCTAGGGCCAACGTTTGAACTGGCCACGAGCCACCTGACTCGAAAACTTCCACCCGCAGGCCGCTGAACCCCGTGAACGTGGGCCGCTGCCAGGAGAGCGCGACGGATCGGTCGCTTGGCCGCGCGACTGGCCGGGCAAGCTGGGTCGCCACCGCCGATACGTTGGACAGATAGACGATGTCGTTACTGACCTGGGGGCCAACGGTACCGTACCCAGTTGGTGACATAGAGACGTCGGTATTCTCTACTGCGGAAAAGACCAGCGACGCGCCTTTGATCGTGGCGCCGGACGGATCGAATGGCTCACCGGTCGGATAGACCGTGAAGTCTGCCAGTGGAATGGTGACCAGTTTGCCCGTCGGATCGGCCGCACCCAGCGGGTACTGAGCCTCCGCGTAGCGCCCTCCGGTGAGGTTGAGCCGAACTGCCACCTTGGTTTCAGCACCGACCGTGGTGGTGCCCTGCTTGACCCACAGCTCAAGCGCGTCTCGATCCCGCCACGTGACCGCACCAAGCGTCTTATCCAACTGCGCGAAGGTCCGAATGGATCGGTCGCCGCCAGTAGGAGCCGTGCCGTTGTAGGAGTATGCGACCTGCCGCGCGGGCGCACCGCCTAGGCCGTTCGTACTGTCCGAGGTTGATGTGATTGCCCCGGATGCGAATTGGGTTGTCTTGTTCGCTGAAACGGCCGGCCTCACCCAACCGCCGGTGCCCGAGCCCTCACCCGACTCGATCACAAATGGGGTTGAGCCCAACACGTCGTCCAGCCACAGAGTGCCGGCCTCGGTGCCGCTGAACTCCAGCCGCACCCCCGCAACGGCGCCCGCATCGAAGCCGCTGGCCGGGAAATCGACGTAGCGGTGGCCGGGATCGGCGCTCAGCGGGAACTCGTAGGAAGCGGTGGCGCCCGCCGAATCCCTTAGGGTCAGGCGCAAGGTACCGGAAGAGCCGTCCGCCGGCTGGAGTCCCACCGTGAGGCCGCGATAAGCCGAGAGGTCGAGCGGGTTATCGAATCTCTTCGCCGCTGTAGCGCCGGGCGTATAGTCCGCGCGGACGGCGTACAGACCGCCCATGGCGTGGGCCGGATCCAACGCTAGGGCCACCTTCGACTCGGCCCATGAGTCTTCGAACAGGTTTTGAGCTCCACGTGTGCCCTCCCCATCCTCAACGGCATTCGAATCGACCGGCCCGGGTGTCGTGCCCAGGAACTCGAAGTTGCTGAATACGTGCTGCCCGGACGCCGCGGTGTCTTCCAATACCAGGTTGAGCGGCCCGTCGCCCTCTCCTGTGGTGTAGTCGATCGCATACTCGGTTACACCGGGCAGCGCCGAGGTCCTGTAGCTCTGGCTCACACCGGCGTTCCCTTCGACCCGGAACGAGACGCCGCCAACGGCACTTGAGGCACTGAACCGCACCCGGTAATCGGTGTGCCCCGTTGCCGTGATCGATGCCCTGGCTTCAGCTCCCGAACTGCTGCCTTCCACCCCGATCCCGCCGCCTACCTCGGACCAGCCCGTCCCCGGGCTCAGCGTCACGTTGGGGTCCGCCCCTCCCGCGAAGGCCGCGGTGGCCGCCGGAATCAGGTCAACCTCGTCCAATCGGAAGAGGCCGCTGGAGGCCTGCGCATCGTAGAACGCAACAGAGACCCTCTCGTTGGCACCCGAGTTGAACCTCAAGTAATAGGGGTTCAGCGAGTTGTTCGAAGCCCGCGCCGCCGTCGACCCCGGCACCTGCAGCGGGCCAACGATCGGGGCACCGTCCTCACCCAGGATGGCATATTTCACACCGTTGGAAGTGTTTTGTGCAAGGAAAGCCAGAGAGTAGTCCGTATCCGGCTTGACCCCAACAGACTGAGACAACGCTTTCCCAGTGCCCCTAACGGCCGGCAGGATCGCAACCGAGTTCGCCCCGTCCCCGCTACCGGCAATCGAATGGAACTCCCACGGAGACTCCCAGTCCCACCGAGTCCCAAACGCGGTGAACGAGGAGTTCTGGAGCATCGTCTCGTGAACGTTCACGTCATCGATCAAGAAAGTGTTGGCGCCGCCTGCGCTCCGGTTGGAGAAGACCAGGTTGGCCTCGGTTTCACCCTTCGAGATATCGAGTTCGCCGCCCGCGAAGACGACCGTGTAGTAATGCCAAGCGTTGTCGGCCGGCGTCGCGATCCCACTGATCGCGTTTCCGCGCTCTTTATCGACATTGGTCAAGCTCCATCTGTCCCTATAATCGCTAAAGGCCAGCACATTGTTGGCACCCGAGGGCCCCGGACCGCGGTACTGGTACGGATCCACATCCCCCGCCCCGTTATCGACACCGGGGTTCAGCTTACGCGACAGGACCGTGTACTTCACGTTCGCCACGTTCGATTTCATCCAGAACGAGGCAACGTAGTTGGTCAGCGGCTTCACCTTGAATTTGAGCCAGAGCTCACCCGTGTTCGTCACCTGCGCCGAAGACTGTCCAGAATGCGCTTCGCTCGTTGTGATACCCGCGGTCCCGGCGCTGGCTCGGAACGACAGCCCAGGTACCGTGGAGTCCTGCGCCCAGGCGTTCAGCGACGTTGTCGATTCGAATCCCGCATCGAGGTCCTGCGCCGCCAAGATATCAGAACCGAAGGAGTGTACATCGCCGGCGACCGGTCCGATGATATTGGAATAGGGCGAATACCCGGTGGGGTTATTCACGTTGCGCCCGCGCACACGATAGTAGTAGTCCGTCCCCGCCTCGGTCGTCACATCCTTGAAGAGGGGGCCGTCTCGCACCACTGACTGTGAATCTGGAACGTCTTCCCCTATGACGGCCCAAGGCCCCTCCGCGGAGGTTGCCCTTTCGACATCGTATGCGTTGGCGCCGGTGGTTCCTCTCCAGTTGATTGCCGCTGGCGATTGCGTCTCGAAGAGCAGGGGCGCCGTGTCTGGGACCGGCGGCGGCACCGGCGTCTGTCCGTTGATCAGGAAGGAGTAGTTGTACAGCATGTCCACCACTTGGGCCTCGTCGAACTCATCGTTATCCGCGAACCCGGGCCAGCGGTACGAGTAAAAGACCTGGTTATATGCGCTCTGATCGCCTCGGTGCCAATAGAACCCCCCTCTGGGGTCGCGGTGGCGAGCGTCCCAAATCATGGCACCATCGCCATCGTTGTCAACCAGCGCTCGCAGCAGGTGGTCTATGTGGTCGGCACTGGTCAGTCCAAATTCGCCCACCGTATATGCCTTACCAGCGTCTTTTGCCAATCGCAGGCTGGGAAGCATCGCACCCACGTAGTTGCGGTTGACAGAGTCATAGAAGTGGTCCGTAACCATATCGATATAAGGCGAGGCGAGGTATGATCGGTAGGTGTTCACGGCTGCGCCTGCCGAACCCTGAGTGTAGTAACCCTCCTGGTACAGCTGCGAAATGTCCTCATCGACGTGAAGATATTCGGCCCGCTTGGCGAGCCAGTTTGGATCGGCCGCCGTGCCATCGTATTCGTTGGACGATTCCCACGCCATTATGGCGGGATCCTCCTTGTATTTCAGGCCGGTGTAGGTGTTGACGCGATTCATAATCTTACCCATCAGACGATCCATTTGCCCACCCATGAACAACGAGTTCGCGTTCGTGCCGAAGTAGTTATTCAGGCTCGTCGTAGTGGAGATCCCGTAGTAGTGTTGGAACGCTCCCACACCTCCCCACCATTGCCACCGGTTGATGAAGGGGAAGATCACCCGGACACCGTAGCGGTCCGCTTGGGCTAGGAAATAGTCGATGTTCTGCCAAACCGGCTCGTATAGATAGAAATCGCCGGTCGTGTAGCTCGCGGGAGCCGTTGTCCCTGGCGGCACTACCATGGGCAGCGCAGGATCCCAGCCGACCTGTTTTGGCGCTTGAGCGATGGAAGCCCCAACCTCGGTCCAGGTGGCTTGGTCCGCAAATCCTGGCAGAATCTGGAAGCCCATCGAGTAGACTCGCACAACCTGGGCGTTGGACTGTTTCGTCGTCTTGATAATGTCCTCGAGTGTCGATTTTTCCGCCAACTGCCAATCCGGATCCTCTTGGGTGGCGTAGTTGGGAGCATTGTAGCCGGTCCAGCGGATTCGGCGTTCGCCGTCCATGAGTTTGCCATCCTTCACCACAACGTAGTTGGCGTTGAGGTTAGGGTAGACATCGCCGTCAATCGGGATATTGAAGGCCGGAACCACTTTGCCGGTATTCATAGACTCGAACAGTCCGTCTGCGTGGGCGGGCACGAAAGAGGCAGCGCTGACCAAGCCGGCGGTCAAGCTGGCGGCTGTCGCGAGGCCAAGCAAACGGCGTCCTACGTTGGGCGTCTTTGGAGACATGCAAGGTGCCTTTCTTGGGTTGGCGTGGGTGCCCGCGGGAGACTCGGGCCGATTCTCTGCGCGGACGGTGCGGGCAGTGGCCTGCGGCAATGCCGGAGGCCGGCAGTGACAGGATCGCGACCGTTGAACCGATTCGTTGAGCCTTGCTCGCGCCCATCGATGAATCGGCGACGCCGTCGTCACACAGACAAGGTAATAGGTCGAGCGCTACTCTGTCAATGAACCGGTTCAGTCGCGTTTGACCTGGTGGGGGCAGAGGTGAGTCTCGGAATATGATCCGGTTCATCGCCTTTGCCGGCCCGCCGAGACCGGGATCCGGCCTGGCGAGCCAGCCCTGTCCGGCGTGGTGAGCCCGCTGTACCACCCCGCGCCGAGCCGCCGGTCCCGTCCGGGCCGCGCCGGAACCGACAACGCAATCCCGTCTCCCAGACCCACCGTGGGGCAAGGCGCATTCCGCCCGACGGAGTTCGAGACAATGGCGGGGTGGACCTGCCCGCTGCGCAGCGCGCCTACTTGGCGTACGCGACGATCGAGCGAGGCATGTCCACCGCAACTGTCAGCGCCTACGAGAGGGACTTGCGCCGCTACGCGACATACCTTCAGGCGCGGGACCTGCCCCTCGGGGCTGTCACGGAACGAACCGTTGAGGACTTCATGGCGGCGGTCCGCCGAGGCGAGGACGGAGGTAAACCGCTCACCGCCGCCTCCGCGGCGCGGGCGGTATCGGCAATCCGCGGCTTCCACCGATTTGCGGCCCTTGAAGGTTGGACGATGACGGACCCCGCCGCCGCCGTACATCCCCCGTTGGCTGCCCGCAAGATGCCAGACACGCTCAGCATCGAGGACGTGGCGCGCCTGTTGGAGGAGGCAGAGGTCGGCCCGGTAGCCGTGGCGTTGCGCAATCGGGCCTTGCTTGAGTTCCTCTATGCGACCGGTGCCCGGATTTCGGAGGCGCTGGCAATGAACTTGGGCGACATCGACACCGCCGCCGATGTCGTCATCGTCCGCCTGTACGGCAAGGGACGCAAAGAGCGATTGGTGCCAGTAGGAGCGCCCGCGGCGCGCGCGGTGGACGCCTACTTGGTGCGCGGCCGGCCGGCGCTCGCCAAGCAGCCCACCGCGGCGGTCTTCCTCGGGCGACGCGGTAGGCGCATGAACCGCCAAGCGGCCTGGACAGCGATAGAGGCGGCGGCGGAGCGCGCGCAACTGCCTGGACCGGTCTCGCCCCACACGCTACGCCACTCGTTTGCGACGCACCTTCTGATGGGCGGCGCGGATATACGCGTGGTTCAAGAGTTGTTGGGGCACGCTTCAGTTACGACCACTCAGATCTACACGCACGTCACCATCGACGCGCTGCGCGAGGTCTATGCCACCGCCCACCCGCGCGCTTGAGGCAATCGGGCCCCGGCCCGGCAAGCCAATTCGATGCCCTCGCCACCACTTGCCCGCCACCTGGAAGGCCTTGCCCCACGACTCACCGCCACCCCCGCCACCGGCCCCACCCGCACCGCCCCCGGCCCGGCCCCACCCCCGCTGCCAGCCCGGCCCCACCTGCACCGCCACCCCCGCTATCAGCCCGGCCCCACCTCCCGTCCCAGGCGGCGCCGCTGGGTGGCGGACACGGCACAATATGTCTATGCCCGCATCCGAGCAACCCGATCCCCTCTATCCAGAACCGGTTGATTGGCGGCCCGTGTCTTTCCAGCTAGCGCGCGCTAGGTGGTTGATCAGTTGGTCCGTGCTTGCGGTCCCGACCCTGGCCGCGGCCGCGGCGGGCCTGGTGTTCCACGTCCCGGGCCTCATCGCTGTCGCGTCCCTGCCGGCGCTGGCGGGCGCGTTGCTGGCGTGGCTCATCTCACGCCAAGTAAAGGCAATCGGCTACTTCGAGGGCCCAGAGGAACTCTTCATCCGTCGCGGCGTTATGTTTCGCCGCCTCCAAGTGATGCCGTACGGCCGTCTGCAATACCTCGATGTCACGACAGGGCCGCTGGCCCGCCGATTCGGGATTGCCGCTCTTCAACTGCATACTGCGGCCGTCGGTTTGGATGTTGCTTTGCCGGGCCTTCCCCCCAACGAAGCGGCGGGCCTACGCGAGCGTTTGGTGGCCCGAGGCGAGGCCAGAATGTCGGGGCTGTGAGCCTCGCGCCGCCGCCCGATGGCATCGCGCCGGTGGGCGGTGTTCCGCCAGACGAAGGGCCGGGATCCGGTGCCCGGCCGGCGCCTCCGACGGGGCGGGCCGCGCGGGGCGGCCAGGCCGATGGCGCACCCTGGCGGCGGCTCCATCCCTTAACCCCGGTGCTGCGAGCGTGGCTGGTCCTACTCGGTCTGCTGGCGATCCTCGCGCAGACCACACTCGATGGGCTGGCCGAACGTTTGGACGGCGAAGACGCGGCGGCGGATGGCGGTTGGACGCAGGCCCTGCCTCCCTGGACCGTGCTTGTTGCGGCGGGGTCGGTCTTCGTGTTGGCCGTAGCCGGCTATGCGGTGCTGGCGTGGCACGTCACTGGTTTCCGGGTGGCGGACGGGGCCGTCGAGATGAAGACTGGGGTGTTGATGCGCCGACGCCGCCAAATGCGGTTGGATCGGCTCCAATCCGTCGATGTGGTCCGTCCCCTGACCGCGCGTCTGGTCGGCCTGGCGCAGCTCGAACTCGGGTCGGCGGGCGGTGGCTCCGACTCTGGGCTGACGATTTCGTTCCTGCGGCTCGCCGAGGCAGCGGCGGTTAGGCGGGAGCTGTTGGCGCGGTCCGGGACACGCCGGGAGGGACCGTCATCGTCCGCGATAGCGGCCCGGGGCGATGTCATGGGTCAAGTGGATGAGGCGTTGACCGGCGTGACCGATTTCGGCGATGCCGGTCCGGTGGGAGGGGCAGCGGAGGGAGCCGTGCCGCTGTTCGCGGTCCCGCCGGGACGGACACTCGCCTCGGTGATGCTGTCGGGGTGGGCGGTTGGATTGGTGGCCACCATCGTGTCCGGGGCCGTGTTGTTGGTCGTTTCAGCGGCGAATGGGAGTCTGCTTTCGACGGTTCTCGCCGTGGGCGGCGGTTTGTGGGGCGGCGCCGCGATCATCCGTCGGCGGTTGATGTCGGAGCTGAACTTCTCGGCGCAAGCGACCGCCGATGGCGTAGTGGTCAGGCATGGTTTGACGGAGCTGGTGTCGCAGACGGTACGGCGCGAACGCATCCAGGCCGTTGAGGTCAGTCAGCCGTTGTTGTGGCGGCATTGGGGCTGGTGGCGGGTGCGAGTCAACGTCGCCGGCTATGGCACGCAGGGCACCGAACTGCGCTCGGTGGTGTTGCCGGTCGGTACGTTTGGGCAGGTCGCGTCGGTGTTGTGGAGTTTGACTCCAACGCTGGTGAGACCGCAAGACGAGGCGATGTGGCGGGCGGCGACGTTGGGCCGGGGGCCCGAGAATGGTTTCACGGTCGCGCCGCGCCGGGCCCGTTGGTTGGATCCGTGGGGGTGGCGCCGTCTCGGCTACGCGGTGACACCGTTTGCACTGGTGGTTCGCAAGGGCCTTTGGGTGCGTCGAGTTCAAGTGGTGCCTCACGAGCGCACCCAGGGCATCAGCGTTGAGCAGGGTCCGTGGCAGAGCCGTTTCCGGTTGGCGAGTGTGCGGATCGCCTCTACTGTTGGGCCGGTGGTGCCCGAGTTGCCTCACCTAGATGTGAACGATGCCGGAGTCCTGCTCCGCGACCAGGCCATCCGCGCCCGCATGGACCGGGGGAGCCACTGAGGCACGGCTGTCCCCAGGAGGCCGTTCGTCCCGGCCGCGGCCAGGTTCCCCGTTGGCCGTCCGCACGGGCCGACTCGTGCGTACCCCAACCGCGCCGGCGATGGACCGGCCCGCCCGGGGGTCGTTCCCACCTGCGTTCCTGGGTGCGATTGGACCGGGGACCGCGCCGGCGATGGACCGGCTCAACGGGTGCCGGTCCCGAGGAGCTGGATCAGCAAGCTGGCGGTGCGTTCGTCGACCACCAGGTCGGTTGCCGCCCCCGCGCGTAGGGCCGCCAGGAGCCCTTCGACTTTCGCGTCCCCGGCGACGGCGCACAGGCGCCGGGGGATCGCCTGCAGCTGTGCGGGAGTCGGCCCTGAGGCCCTCTGGTTCAAATCGATATCCGCGTAGGAGCCGTCGGGCCGCAGGAACACGGTGCAGACATCCCCGACGACTCCTTCGTCTCTGAGGATCGTCAAGTCCACGGGTTCGAGGTAGCCCGCCGAATAGACGTGGCTCGGGAGCGACCCCGCCACCGCCCCGACCGAAAACAACGCGATGTCGGCCCGCGCTTGGACCTCGAGCACGCGGCTGATCGACCGCTCTTGCCACATGAGCTGGCGCGTTTGGGCGTAGTCGAAGAAAGCTGGCACCGGGAAGTCCAAGATTGAGGCGTTGAATGCTTCGGCAAACCGCGACATCAAGGCACCGGCGTAGGCGATGCCGGAGGTGCGGTTGTTGGCGGCCCCATTGAGTTGGACGATGACGGCACCTCGGATTGCCTTCGGGGACAGTTCCCGGGAGATCGCCGTGGTGGTGGTGCCCCACGCGATACCCAGCACGGTCGAAGAATCCATCCACGCGCTGAGCACCCGGGCGGCGGCTGTCGCGACCAGGGTGAGCCGCTCGACTTCGGTCGCATCGTCCGGCAGCGGCACGATGTGGGTTTCGACACCGAACCGGTCCTTGATGGTCTGCGACACCCCGAGTCGATGCACCAGCGGATCGCGAATGGCGATGGTCACGATCCCCTCGTCGCGTGCGGCCTTGAGGAGGCGGCTGACAGTCGAACGCGACGTGGACAGTCTTCGCGCAACTGCGTCCATGGTGTAGTCGTGCGAGTAGTACATCGAGGCGGCCAGCAGGATGTCGTGTTCCCTCGATCCAGGCATGCGAGACATTCTTGCACGTTTGTGCATAGGCCTTGCCAATTCCGCTCACGTGGGCAGAATCGTTGCAAGTGGGCCTGGCGGGGCAAGACTGATCGAACCGGGCCACGAGCAGACAGACGGCTACCGGCACAAGGAGACACGATCATGCCCAGCACGGCCCTGACGATGCGAACACGGCTCCGCGCACTCGAAGCCATGGCGGCGCCCGAGGGCGTAGACGTTCTAGTAGTTGGGGGAGGAATAACGGGCGCAGGCATTGCCCTCGACGCCGCCACCAGGGGCCTAAACACGGCGATAGTCGAAGCCCAGGATTGGGGGGACGGCACATCCTCGCGCTCCAGCAAACTCGTACACGGCGGACTGCGCTACCTTCAGATGCTCGACTTCAAGCTGGTTCGCGAGGCCCTGACCGAACGGGATCTTCTGCTGTCCACCTTGGCCCCGCACTTGGTCCAACCCATCCCGTTCCTCTACCCCATAACCCACCCCGTGTGGGAACGCCCATACGTCGCAACCGGGGTGGGCATGTACGACGTCCTTGCCCACGCGCCGGGACGCAAACGGGCCCTGCCGATACAGAAGCACCTCTCGCGTAAGGCGTTGATCGAGGCGTTCCCCGACATCAGGCCAGACGCGGCCGTGGGCGCCGTGCGCTACTACGACGCCAAAGTGGACGACGCACGACTCGTGCTTACGGTCGTACGCACCGCCGTGCTCCACGGCGCCCTCGCCGCGGCGCGCACCCAAGTGGTGGGAATGGTCAAGTCTGCGCACGGAATCGTGGAGGGGGCCGACATCGTCGATTTGATTGACGGGACCCACTACCGCGTCAAAGCGAAGAATGTCATCTGTGCTACTGGGGCGTGGACCGAGCAAACCGAGGCGCTGGTCAGCCCCGACAGCGGGCTGCGCGTGCTGGCTTCGAAGGGCGTTCACATCGTGGTTCCAAACGAACGCATCCACGGCACAATGGGGTTGATCTTGCAGACCGAAAAGTCCGTGCTGTTTATCATCCCGTGGGACAAATACTGGATCATCGGCACAACAGACACCCCGTGGCATGAGACCTTGACCCACCCGGTGGCGACCAGCAGAGACATCGACTACGTGATCGAGCACGCGAACAAAGTGCTGCGCCGACCTTTGACAAGGAAAGACGTGATCGGCTGCTTCGCGGGTCTAAGGCCGTTGCTTCAACCCGGAACCAAGGCGGGCACTAGTTCGGCCAGAATCTCCCGCGAGCACACTGTCGCCAGCCCTGCCCCCGGCATGACCGTCATCGCCGGCGGGAAACTGACCACTTACCGTGTGATGGCCAAAGACGCGGTGGATTTCGCACTAGGGGCGCAAGCGGCGACGCTGCCTTCCATCACCCACTGCGTGCCCCTACTGGGCGCGGAAGGCTTCGAAGCCACGCTGGCGGCACGCGCTGACCTGGCCCGACGCTACGGCTGGCCCTTGCGACGCGTGAAGCACCTGCTCACCCGGTACGGTTCCCTGGTTGGAGAGCTGACGGACCTAATCGATGCCGACCCAAAGCTGGGCCAGCCGGTGCCGGGCGCACCGGACTACCTGCGATGCGAGATTGTCTACGCCGCCGCTCACGAGGGCGCCCTGACCCTTAGCGACGTGATGATGACCCGCACGCGGCTCAACTACGAGCAAGCGGACTGCGGACTCGGGGCGGCGGGCGCCATAGCGGACCTCTTGGCGCCTATCCTTGGCTGGGACGAAGGACGCCAGGAGGCGGAGATCGCGGCGTACACAGACCGCGTGCGCGCCGAGAAGGCGGCCCGGGAAACCCTGACCGATGCAGAAGCGGAGGAGGTGCGGCTGACGGCAGCGGATCCGACGCCTATGCTCGCGTTCGCGTGAACCGTGGGACGATGGCGTTCCCTTCTGTGACGTGCCGCGCACCCCAAAGAAAGGACTCGTAATGACCGCGAGCAAATATGTTGTCGCCGTGGACCAAGGGACCACATCGACGCGCGCTATGGTGTTCAACCACGGCGGGCGGATAGTCTCACTGGGCCAGATCGAACACGAACAGATCCTGCCCCAGGCCGGGTGGATCGAACACGATCCGCTCGAAATCTGGGCGAACACGCGTGAGGCCATAGGGATGGCGCTGGCCAAGGCAAACATCACACGTCACGACGTGGCCGCCATCGGCATCACCAATCAACGCGAAACTACTGTCGTGTGGGATCGGCGCACCGGTGAGCCGGTCTACAACGCCATAGTGTGGCAAGACACCCGCACCACCCCGATCGTGGAGCGAATCGCCGAAGACGGCGGAATCGACCGGTTCCGCGAAGTGGTGGGGCTACCGCTCAATCCATACTTCTCTGGGACCAAGATCGTCTGGATTCTAGACAACGTTCCCGGGGCGCGTGCGCGCGCCGAAGCGGGCGACCTCCTGTTCGGAACCACCGATAGCTGGCTGACGTGGAACCTGACCGGCGGCGTGGGCGGCGGCGTCCACATAACCGATGTCACCAATGCCTCCCGTACGCTTTTCATGAATCTGCGGACCCTACAATGGGATACATCTATCCTCGACGTGTTCGGCGTACCGGAGTCTATGCTGCCCACGATTCGCTCCTCTTCGGAGGTATACGGCACCGCGGCAAGCGAGTCCCTTCTGCGTCAAACGCCTATCGCCGGAATACTTGGGGACCAGCAGGCGGCCACATTTGGGCAAGTGGCCTTCCGGCCGGGCGAGGCCAAGAACACCTATGGGACTGGCTGCTTCCTGATCTTCAACACCGGCAAAGACATCGTTTTGTCCGAGAACGGACTGCTAACCACTGTCGCGTACAAACTAGGCGAAGACGAACCGGTGTACGCGTTGGAGGGTTCCATCGCCGTGACCGGTTCGCTCGTGCAGTGGCTGCGCGACGCCATCGGCCTGATCTCACGTTCCCCGCAGATCGAAGACTTGGCTCGGACCGTCGAGGACAACGGCGGCTGCTATATCGTGCCGGCGTTCTCCGGTCTGTTCGCACCGTATTGGCGAACGGACGCGCGCGGCGTCATCGCGGGCCTGACTCGATTTGTGAACAAGGGCCACATCGCGCGAGCGGCCTTGGAGGCCACAGCGTTCCAAACCCGCGAAGTGATCGAGGCCGTGAACGCCGATTCGGGGGTGCCTTTGACCGAGCTCAAAGTCGACGGCGGCATGGTCGCCAACGAGCTGCTGATGCAATTCCAGGCGGACATCCTGGGCGTCCCGGTGGTGCGCCCGGTGGTATCGGAGACCACGGCCCTCGGCGCCGCCTATGCCGCTGGCCTGGCCGTCGGCTTTTGGGACGGCCTGGACGATTTGCGGGCCAACTGGGCCGAGGACAGGCGGTGG
>JAIRXV010000304.1 GCA_031268115.1 Bifidobacteriaceae bacterium | reverse complement strand
GGGCAAAGGCACGTGGCTCAACGCTCGCAAATCCCGCAAAACCTGCGCGAGGCGACTCAAACGGCGGCGGGCGGCGGGCGTCATCGTCCGGGCGTATCGACCCGCCGTCTCCGCACGCGGCAGATCCTCGACGGCGTCCACAATGCTGTGTTCCTCAACGCCATCGGCTTCGATTGAATCGCCCCGGGCGCGGACCGGAGAGCCTTCGCGATCAGCGGACAGGTGCCTGGCCGAAGCGGCCAGGGCTTCGAGGTCTGCGATACCAATTCGCATGCGGGGCGAGGTCAATAGCCGCATCAAGGCATCGGCCCGAGTGGGATCGTGGGCAGCGCTCAACGCGGCCACGATGTCCTGGACCTCGGGCACCGACAGCAGCCCACCGAGGCCGACCACCTCATAGGGAATCTCGGCCTCCCGCAGGGCCTCGGCAACGGGAACGAATTGGGAGCGTTTGCGGCACAGCACGGCCGCCGTGGGACCGCCGGGCTCAGGGCGCCAATGCTCTCGAAGGTACTGGGCGATGGCGGTGGCCTCCTCCGCCTCCGTCTGAAGGAAGCGGTATTCGACCTGTCCATCGCCCACGCCGGGCCGGGGGCGCAGGCGCGTCACACCCACGGACAATGGTGTTCCCCCCGACACCGACAGGGCATCGACCATCGCGTTCGCCGCGTTGAGGATCGCGCGATCATTGCGCCAAGCAACGCTGAGGGTCAGCACCGGAGGCAACGTGCCATCGGCGCCGTGAAAGTGCTCCGGGAACCGGGCCATCCCAGCCGCCGATGCCCCGCGCCACCCATAGATCGACTGGTGCAGATCGCCTACCGCCATGACCGGATGAGCGTGGCCGAACAATCCCGCCAACAGGCGCTCCTGTCCCGGCGACGTGTCCTGATACTCGTCCAAGAGCACCGCTTCGAACCGGGACCGTTCGGCGGTGGAAATCGCTGGATCGGACGCGACCAGACGCGCGGCTATCGCCACTTGATCGGCATAGTCGAGCATTCCACGCTCGGCTTTGGCAGCTGTGTAGGCCTCGACCAGCAAGAGGATCTCCGAGCGCGTGGTCAAAGAAGCGACCACTGCGCGCAGCGTCTGGTTGAGTGTCTTAGAACGGCCGGCCGGCGGGGTTGAAGCGATGGTCTGAGCAATTGAGCGGATGGCCTCGGCCGCCTCGGAGGGCGCGACACCGTGTTCGGCCAGCTGATCCGCCAGGTGCGCCACCGCTTCCACAACCGAGTTGGGGCTGGCCTCCGTCTCCAACCCTTCCTGCCAGGTGCCCACTATGTGCTCTAGCAGTTGCCAACGCCCGCCCTCCGTGAGCAGCCGAGCCTCCGGATCCACGCCTAGGCGCAGGCCGTGGTCGCGGACCACGCTGGCCGCGTAAGAGTTGTACGTCGCGATGGTGGGCTGGCCAAGAGCCAGGAACGACACATCGGCGTCCGACGGATCGTGTAAGTCAGGCGGGTGGACGCCAGCGACGTTCAAGGCCCGCAGGCGGACCCGAATCCGATCCGCCAACTCGGCGGCGGCCTTGCGCGTGAACGTCAAACCTAGAACCTGATCGGGCCGGACCAGACCGTTGGCCACGAGGTAGACCACACGGGCCGCCATCGTCTCCGTCTTACCGGACCCCGCGCCCGCTACCACCAGGACAGGCGCGAGGGGGGCGCCGATGACGGCCACCTGTTCCTCCGTGGGGCGTGGCTGGCCCAGGACCCGGGCGATGTGGAGCGGCGAGAAACGCTCAACTGGGCCACCCATCAGGCAGTCACCTGCCGTCCCAGTTCGTGTACCGGACAACATGGCGCGACCGCGCAATGGCGGCAGGTCGGGTTGGCGACGGCGGCAAATGTGGCCGCGGCGGCATCGACCGCGCACTGATCGAGCAGGGCTCCAACCCAGTTGTCCTCCGCCGAAAGCGGCGCCTGGGTGCGCGCGGTCGGGGCACCGCTGGCCGTCGCCTTGCCCAAGTAGACCAGCGCCGCACCCTCAGACTGCAAGCCCGGCGCCAACGCGCCATCCAGGGCGCCTAGATCGACGGCCAGTTGATAGACGCCCAGTTGCGGGTTGAGCTGCGCATCGGCGGCGCTGGGGACCATCGCCGATGTCTTGAAATCGACGATCCGCACACCCGTTTCGCTGCCCCCCGGGACGCTGGAGGCCGCTTCAACTCGGTCGATCCGGCCGATCAGCCGAACCCTCCCGGCCTCCACAGCGAAGGGTGTCTCCACGTCCAGCGGGGCGCCGTGTTCGGCGTTGTAGACGGCCAAGGCCTCAATCATGGCCTTGCCGCGGGAGTATTCCCGCCGGCCCTGCCAGGTGTCCGCGACACCGAGCGCCGCCCACTCGGCATCGAATTCCTCCATCAGCTGCGCCGAGTCCGCGCTGTGATTCCTTTCAGCGATGCCGTGGACGATGACGCCAACGCTTTGAGCAGTCCCGCTGGCCGGCCGCCCTCCCGCGCCCTCCAAAGCCCAACGCAACGGGCATGTCGCGAGCGCCTCGACGCGCGACGGAGACAACTTGACCGTGGCGCCGGGCGGGTGGAGCGGTTCAGTGGTCGAGTCCGGGATTAAACCGGCCCACTCCTCCGGGTCGGCACCGGGCACGCCCGCCGCCGCCAAGGCCGCCACTAGGCGAGCGGCGTCATCGTCCCCCGCTACCGTTTCCGCCCTCGCTTGGGCCACCAATCCGCGCAGGTCCAGCGGCAACGGGACCGAAGTAATGGCGGGGCGCCCATCCCGGTCGCGGGGCAAATCCCGACCGAGCAGCGAACAGAATTCCGACGGGCGCTCCTCCTCCGTAAGGATTGCCGTGACCACAAGACGACGCCTCGCCCGCGAGCAGGCCAAGGCGAAGGAGCGCAGTTCGTCGTCCAGGATGGCGCGGCGCTGTTCGACGGGATCGACAACGCCCCCACGCCCATCGACCAAATCGGCTAGACGGCCCGCGCCCAGCAAAGTATCCCGCAAGCGCAGGTCAGGCCACACTCCTTCTTGAACCCCTGTCACCACAACCAGATCCCACTCGTGCCCACTCGCAAACGCGGCGGTACCAATTGTGACCCGCTCCCCCAAGGCCCGAGGAGCCAGCGTGTCCGACGGGACATCTTGGGCGCCCATCGCCTCCGCGAAGGAGGCCGCGCTGGCTCCGGGGCGGCGCTCCGCGTAGCGCCTTGCCGCATCCATCAACGCCACCACCGCATCCAGATCGCGGTCCGCCCGCTCCGCACCGGCGCCGCCCATCAGCGAGATGGACTGCCAAGTAGTGTCGAGCCCCGTGGCATCCCACAGGGCCCACAGCACAAGCTCCGCGTCCGTGCCGGGCTCATCGGCCGCCGCCCGTCCGGCCGCGATCACATGGCCGAGCCGCTCCACCGGTTCGCGCAGAGCCAAAGGCAGGTGGGCGGCCGCCTCCGGCAGCGTCACCGCCTCCACGAGCAGTTCTTCCGATGCTCTGCCACCGCCCTGGGACCGCTCGTGGGCCCGCAGTACACGCCGCAATTTGCGCGCCGCCATGGCGTCCAAACCACCGAGGGGAGAGACCAACAGCTCCTCGACAACCTCGCCCGTCACGTCATCGCCTTCGCTGACCAGGCACAATGCGCGAAGCAAGGGTTTGGCCGCCGATTCGGCCCTGACCGGCACTTCCATCCCCGGCACGCCCGCCGGTACCGCCGCGGCCGTCAACGCGCTCCGAAGCAGCTCAATGCGGCTGGAGGACCGGGTGAGAACCGCCATGCGACCCCACGCGATGCCGTCGCGCAGGTGGGCCAGCCTCAGAGTGTGGGCCACGAAGGCCGCCTCCTCCGCGGCGCTCGCCAACACAACCGTGCGCACCGATTCCGCGGAACACTCCCCGGCAGCTGGAGCCGCCGGGCCCCCGGCCGGAAGTGTGACGCGGCGGGCACGCCCACCCGCTCGCCCCGGACGGATGTGGCGGACGATGCCGGCCGTCGCCTCCCGCAGCGCCGTCCCCTCTCGCAGCCCCCCCGCCCGGCGCCAGTCGGTAGTCAACGCGACTGGCTCAGCGCCGAACCCGCCGGGCAGCGGATCCAACGCCTCAGCGATAAGGTCTGGCCGGGCCCCCCGATAGGTCTGAACCGCGATGTCCGGACAGCCGAGCACCACAACCCGCACCCCTCGTTCGGCCAGAACGCGAAGCAAACCGCGCGTCGCCGCAGTGGCCTCCTGATAGTCATCGACCACAACCAGACCCCACGGCGGCCGCCACGACGGGTCCGCTCGTAGCGCTTGGGCGGCACTGGCAACCAGCGCGGCCGCGTCATAGCGCATGGGACTCAGTACGACACTCCCGCGTAGCGCCTGGACATCGAGGTACTCCTGGTAGAGCACCGCCGCCGCGCGCCACTCGGGCACCCGGTGCTCACGTCCCAGATCATCGAGTGCTACGGGATCGACATCGCGTTCGGCCGCGCGCATCATGAGATCCCTGAGTTCATGGCGAAACGCCCGCAAGGCACGGGCCTGCGGCGGCATCGACTCGGGCCAAGACACGGCCACTCCCTCGCCCCTCGCATGACCGGCCAGGAGATCCGCCAGGATCGCATCCTGCTCCGGGCCGGTGATCATGAGTGGCGCCGGTTCCCCCCGCCCCACGGCCTGCCGCCGCAGGATCGCGTAGGCCAACGCCATCGGCGTCATCGCCGTCGCCCCGGAGGTTGTAGCACCCGCCGCCGCATCGACTCGAAGCCGCAAACTCGCGGCACCACGGCGAGTTGGCGAACACAACAACGCCTGGCGAGGGCCGGCATCGTCCGCAGTTGAACAGGCCAAACGGGACGCCACCGCCGCCACGGCCAACACCGTCTTGCCAGTGCCAGGCGCGCCAAACACCGCAACGTTTCCCCCAGCATCGATGGCCTCCAACGCGGCGACCTGTTGCGGCCCAAGAGAAGGCTCCGGCGGGGGGACAAGACGGCCCGCCACCTCAACGATTGGATGGTTCGCGCTCACGGGGAGTACACAACCACATGCCTACGACATCGGTCGCTCACCCGCCAGCCAGGCAGCACCAAGCACACCGCGCTATCCCTTCTGCCTACCCGCGAACACGAACGCACACCCGGGCGCCATCCGCACGGCCACATCTATCCGGCCTACCATGTGGTCCGGCATCGGCGGCAATTGGTCAAGGTCGAACCATCGCGCTTCGGTGTTCTCGCCATCGGCGGGGAAAGGTTCTCCCGCCACCCATTGACACGCGAACACGTGATCCAGGTAGCGGGCGCGGTCACCGTTCGCGTAGACCACCAAATCTGTGGCGCGCACAGCGGCTAAACGTTCCGGGACGCAGCGGATGGCGGCCTCTTCCATCGCCTCGCGGGCGGCCGCATCGGCGGGTTCCTCTCCCGGATCGACGATGCCGGTCACTGGGGTCCACACACCGGTGTCCGCCCGGCGCACCAACAGCACCTCGTTCCCACGCCGAACCACTGCGGTGACTCCCGTCAGCCACAGTTCATGGGTGCCGATCTTTTCGCGCAATTCGACTATGAACTCAGGGATCGCCATCGTGCTCCCTCCTGGCCGCCCGGCGGCGCGCCACCCGCCATGCTAGGGCCACCCTTTAGGATCGGTTCCGTGGAAATCATCATCGGCATCAAGCATGTCCCGCGCGAACTCACCGTCCAGTCTCCCCAGTCCGCTGAGGACTTGCGGGCCGCCGTCGAAGCCGCCCTGGCGCAGCCCGATGGCGTCCTAAGCCTGACCGACGAACACGATCGCACCACGATGGTCCCCGTCAGCGCGATCGGGTTTGTGCAAATCGCCCCGGAAGGGCTGCGACGGGTCGGCTTCGGCGCCCTATGAACGATGGCGCGATCTTAGGAAGCCTGACGGGCAAAGCCGATTCGGTCCCATCGCGAAGGGTCTAACCCTTGGCGAGGCCACCCACGAGAACCGGGTTTCGCCCCCCACCCACCCGGCCCGGTTTCGCCCCACACCCACCGGGCTCGCACACCCACCGGGCTCACAGACCGAACCCACGCGCCCCGCTAAGGCGCCACATCCAAGGCGAAGGCGTAAAGGGGCACGTCATGGCCGGGAATCGCGTGGTCGCGCCAAGGCTCGCGGGTGAAGCCGGTCTGCTCGTAAAGCCGGTGCGCGGGGATCATGTGCGCCGCGGAGTACATGCCGACCCGTGCCAGTCCCCGTTCGCGAGCCAAAGCGATCACATGTCCCACCAGGGCGCGTCCCACTCCTCGTCCACGCTGGGCGGGGTCCACGCCCAGTAGCCGGAACCCGAGTTCGGGGGCAGGCGGATCGACCACGTAGTGTTGCGGTTCCCCCGGGCTGGGGGCGATGAGGGCCCCAGCGATCGCGCCATCGGCCAACGCCACCCAGATCTCGGCCCGGGGAACGAAGCGTTCCAAATGGTGCAGATCGTCGCGGTACGCCTCGTCAATGTCGTACGAGGTCGAGTATGCGCGGTCGAGAACGTCGCCGACGGCGGAGTGCTCCTCTGGGCGTGCCTCGCGGACTTCGATGGTTTGCGGTCGCGGCATGGTGGGGGACTATAGCCCCGCGGGCGCACCGCCAGGCGGCCAACGCGACCGTTATAGAGACATTGGTCCGAATGGCGGGACGCTCCGCGTTGTCCGTGCCCCGGCGCAGCCACCCTGAGCCCATTCCGATTGGCCCGATCACTTCAGTGAATGCACCTGCGAAGCGCCCATTGGGGGCAGCGAGCAATGTAACACTCCCGTTTGGCGGGTCCGCGCCTTGTGTGCCAACCTTGCTTCGCCCACGGGTCCGCCTTCTGGCCCGTCCCATCAACGAGAAAGGCGACCGAGACCGTGATCTCCCTCAGCACCGCGCGTCTGGCGTCTAACTCGTGCATTTCCCTCCTGCGAATGCGAATGGCGTGGCTGGGGTCGGCATTGCCATGTTGCCGCCCCGCCGCCAGCTCCCTCAGTTGAGCCCCTGCCCGATGGCGTAACTCGGGCCCCGGGGCACGCCCCGCTCGCATTTGCAACCAAAGGAAAACAATGCCCACCACCGTATCCGAGCCGCCCGTGGGAGCAGCCGGACTCGATTTCTCCGCCGAGGCTCTTTCCGCTCTTACGGCCGCCACCGCCGAGGCATCGCCCGTTCACGAGGACCGGACGCCGGCCACCCGCCGCGTCCGCGCACGCCTAGCCTTCGTAGGGGTGGCGGTCCGCCTCGCCCAGGGGGCGCTGGTCGTTTGGGCGGCCGCGACATTGACTTTCATTGCCGTGCATGTGGCCCCAGGCGATACCATCGACACCTTGCTCGGCACCAACGCCAACGATCCGGCCATGCGCGCCCAAGTGATCCGCGAATGGGGCCTGGACCATCCAGCAATTGTCCAATACCTCCTTTATTTCTGGCGCTGCCTACACGGCGATCTTGGGGTGTCGTACGTCGAGCACCGCCCCGTGGCATCTCTTCTCGCCGAGCAATTCCCGCCAACGGTCGAATTGACCCTGTGGGCTTTCGCCATTGCCCTCGCACTGGCGGCCACCCTTGCGCTGACAACGGCCGGAACCTCGCGGATCGGACGGGCCATCAGCCAGTTCTTCGAGCTGACCGTGGTTTCCGCGCCGCCGTTCTGGATCGGGATGCTGCTGCTCGCGGTGTTTTCTTTCCGCCTCGGACTATTTCCGGTGTCCGGTTCGGCCGGAATCCGGGCGGTGGTGTTGCCCGCATTAGCTGTCGGCCTACCCATCGGCTGTTTCCTCGCCCAGGTGCTCCGCGAGGGCCTCGACCGCGCCCTGGAGCAGCCGTTCGCGTTGACGGCAAGGGCCCGGGGGCTGGGCCGGTTTGGGGTCAAACGCATCCATGCGCTGCGGCACGCCGCCTTACCGACGATGACGATCAGCGGCTTGACCTTCGGCAACTTGCTGGGAGGAGCGGTGATCTGCGAGCAGGTGTTCGGACGGGCCGGCATCGGGCAGCTCGCTGTCAACGCGATCAACACCAAGGACATTCCGGTGATCCTCGCCATCGCTCTGCTCGCCGCCATCGTGTTTGTCGTCATCACCACGACTGTCGATCTGTTGTACCTCGTGGTCGATCCCCGGTTGCGCGGCGAATCCCGGTGGCAGGGG
>JAIRXV010000256.1 GCA_031268115.1 Bifidobacteriaceae bacterium | reverse complement strand
CGATCACACCGCGACTTACCAGCATTGCTTTGAGGATTCGAGCTACACCCCTCCAAACACGGCCGCCGATCCGGCCGACGATCTGGAGTGGAACCAAAAGGTGGCGGATGTCACGAACGAATGGATAGCGTGCGCCCGAGAACACGGACAGCCCGACCTGGAGGACCTGACCGCCACGGCCAATGAGTCTGTCCAGGTAATCCTCCCCCGGACCACCACGGTGGCCGAATTGCGCGCTCTCATCGAGGCTTGCCCCACCTTCGATGAGGAGCAAGCGCGGGCGGTCTTCGACACGGAGGGACCGCCTCCGGATTTCGAATACCATCCTGATCCGGCGATTGCGATCGAACCGCCGGACGATCCGACTGAGGAGGCTCACTGGCAGGAGCTTTACCGCGTCCTTCAGGAAAAGAGCGAGGCCTTAGTCACCTCTTTGGACGAATAGGCAAGCGCCCCATATCGTTCGCGCTTGAGCTAGCTCTCCGAGACATGGAAAAGCTGGCCGGCGGGTCCCATAGCCCGCGCCATCAGCCCCCGGCGAGGCGGTCCGCGCGGGACTCGCATTCAGCGGCCGTCGCTTCGTCGCCGCGCGCTCTGGCGACACGGGCGGAACCGCGGGCCCCGTCGATCTGCAGGGAGACGTTGCCGGCCTCCTGCCCAAGTTGGGCGCCTTGTTCGAAGTGCTTGCCGGCCGCATCCAAGTTTTCCCGCCCCAACTCGACCCAGCCGAGCCCCAGCAGCGCGGTGCCTCTTTGATCGGGCGACGACCCGACTTCGGCCAAGGCCACGGCCCGCATGTAATACGCCTCGGCTGCGGGAAGATTCTCCCTCTGGAGGGAAACCCAGCCGAGCCCCAGTAGCGCCACTGTCAGAGGGCCGCGGTGGCCGCCTTCTTCGGCCAGCCGGAACGCCTGCGTGTAGTGCGACTCGGCTCCTAGCACGTCCCCGGTGTCGGCCGCAACTTGTGCCAGTCCAGTCAGGGCCTGGGATTGCGGAAGTCCGGCGTCTTGGCGGTCGGCCAAGTTCAAGGCAAGGGTGTAGCGCTCGTGCGCGTGCCCATATTGACCGTTGGTGCGAGCCAACTCACCGAGGGCCAGCTGGGCCTCGAACTGTGCTGGGAGGCTGCCCACGAGCTCCCCCAACTCCGCCGACCGTACAAAATAACCCCATGCACCGGCGATGTCGCCTCGGTGTTGGGCCGCGTTTCCTAGGCCTCGCAGGGCTTCGGCGCCGAGCAGCGGATCCTCTGCCCGTTCGGCCAGTTCCCAGACGTGCTGCCAATGGGCCTCCGCCGCCGGAATGTCCGCGTTCATCGACGCCAGATCGGCTAATCCACGCACCGCCTTGGCGGCATCGCGCGGTGACTGGCCGTATTCGGCGAGGCTGAGGGCGTGGCGGTAGCGTTGCTCGGCGGCGGGCAGGTCCAGCCGCTTGCGTGCCAAATCGCCCAGCGCGAGCGCCGCCGCGGTGCCCGTGGTCGGATCGCCAACTTGCGCGGCCAAAGTGGCGGCCTGGCCCAGGTGCCACTCGGCGGCCGGCATATTGTCCGCGCCGTACGCCAGATCGCCAAGGCGGTAAGCGGCCATCGCTTGGCCCGCTACGTCTTTGGTTTCTCCCGAGTGTTGGAACGCTGCCATGTAACAATCCCAGGCGTGTTGGGGGTCGCCTAACACGGCTGCCGCCGCTCCCTCCGCCCGTAGCGCCACCGCCTGAAAGCGTGGGTTTCCGCGCAGTTTCGCTGCCGTCTTCTGCGCGAGTTCGCCCACCCCTCGGGCGATTTCGGGCGTTTCGCAGCGTTCGGCCAGATCGCTGAGGGCAATCACGACGCCGGTCCAAGCGGCCGGGTCGCCCGCCTGTTCGGCCAAATCCACCGCCCTGCTATAGGCCCCGATTGCTCCAAGCAGGTCTCCGCGCGCCCTGGCCACGTCTGCCCCCACGCCCATGGCTTTGGCCATGGAGGCGACGTCGCCGACTTGCGCGGCCAGCGCGTACGCACGGGAGAGTTTGTCTTCGCCATCGGACAGATCGCCGCGTGCGGCGGCGAGCGCACCCAACACCCGTAACGCCTCGGCCGCGGCCCGCAGATCGCCGTCTTCTTCGGCTGCGGCGTGCGCCCTGGTCAACGCGTCCATTTGGATCTGGTGGTCGCCGCGTTCTCCGGCGGCCTCGGCTTCCACGACCATCCGCCGGGCACGCAGCGAGACTCGCTCGGGCGCGGGGGGTCGCCACATCGGCGTGCCTTGAGGGGCGCCGGGGCGCCGCAGTGGCTCGGGCGCGTCCCCAAAACCATACGATCCGTTGCGGTCCATTCATCCTCCTACGGGTCCTGGGGGTCGGGGTTCGTTCGCGGCCGCCTGTCTATACCACTGCCAGACCGTACTCCGGCCGCGGGACAAAGAAAACCGGCGGCAGGCAGCGGGCCTCGCCCGAGCAAGCATGGCCTGATTCGCCTTTCTGGTCACCTTTGAACGGTCCGTGGACGATGACGCCAGCTCGCCGCCCTCATCGCCGCACCTAGGATCAGCAGCACCGCCGCGGCGGCAAGTGGCAGCACCGCATCGGTGCCGGTTTCGGGGAGCGACGCGCCCTTGGTGGTCTTGCCGTTGCCGGGGTCGTCGCCTGACCGTGTGGGGTCCCCACTGCCCGGCCGCCCGCCAGGGGAACTGGGTCCTCCCCCAGGGGAACTGGGCCCACCAACCGGGGTGCTGGGCCCCCCGCCAGGGGTGCTCGCCTCGCCGCCAGGGGTGCTCGCTCCTCCCCCAGGGGTGCTCGGCCCCCCACCCGGGGTTGAGGTGTTGCGCGGTTCGACGTGGACCACGGCGCTCGCCGTGTCGTTGCCGGGAACGGTGTCCGCGTCATCGTGCCGCACATGCGCCACAAGCGTAAGGTCCGCCGGATCGGTGGTCGTGGCCGTTCCGGTCACGCGATACGTCACCGAATCGCCCACCAGCATGTCGCCGATCTCGCACGTGTACACGTCCGCTTGGGCCACACAGGTGGCCGCCGGATCCGCTGTGCCCGTGTGGCCGGCGACAGCCACGGTCACGCCGCTCATTCCCGGCGGAACGGTGAACGTCACGGCGGTGCCCGTGGTTGGGCTCGGACCGTTGTTGGTCACCACCGCCGTGTAGCCGAGCGCGGCGCCCGGCACGATAGTGCCCGCATCCGGGGTCGCGGTCACCCCAATGTCCGTGGGAGGCGGAGCCACGGTCTGTTCGCAGGCCGAGTCCTCATTGTTGTCCGCGTCCAAATCGAGCGCCCCAGAGCCCACCAGGGCGGAATTGCACAACTCTCCTCGGTAATGCAGATCCACGGAAAACACCAAGCGAGCCGTCTTAGTCTCATTCGGCGCAATAGTCCCGGCCTCGCATTTGACAATGTTGCGGTCGTCGATCTCGTCTGGGGAGGGACAGGCATCGCCCCCCAAAACCTCGCCGGACACATACGTTAGGCCCTCTGGGACGGTATCCGCGATGGTCACGTCTTGGGCGGTGGACGGACCGGCGTTGGCCGCGGTCAGCTCGTAGACCACTTGTGCCCCAGCCACCAGCGGGTTGGGTTCCACCAGGGTCTTGGTGAGAGAGGTATCCGCCGATTCCACGACGTTGACGGTCACTGCGGCGCGGTTGTTGTCGTAGTTCGATTCGCAGGTGCCTGCGTTCGTTTCTGGGCATTCGACGGGATTGCGCGAATAGGCATAGCTTGAGGCGGTGTACGGGCCGGCCGGCATGTCCGGTGGAATGGAGACCGTGACAGTACCTGGAACGGTAATGCCAGGCTGGAACGAATCCCGGATCGGCGTTACGGCCCACCCGATGCATCGCACCTCATAGACCGCGTCCAGGCCAGTACCGGTGAAGGTCGTGGCACAGTTCATGACAGGCGCGTTCACTGCCTCAACCACAAAACCAGGCGGGAAAGTCGAAACCACCACTGGGTAATCGAAGGCCGACGGCCCAAGGTTGACGCCGGTCAACGTATACGTGATTTGACTCCCCGCCGATGGCGTATCGGTGGTCACAGAGGCCGTCACCGCGACATCGGCCAGGGTTTGCAATTCAGTTGTCACAGATGCCGTGTTGTTGTCCGGTTTGGAATCGACGGCTCCCGACTCGGCCTCCACCTGGTTCACCAAGGGACGGTACTCGTCGGTCGGTGTGGACGGTGGAAGTACATCGGGGCATTGCTGGCCGTCCTCGTTTGGGTGGCCGGGGCACCAATACGGCCTGAGGTCCCGCGGGTCGGTGCTGGCCACGATCCTGGTGTTGACAGATGTTCCGGCCGGGATCAGGCCCGCGGGTTCACCCCGCACTTGCGGGGTACACGAAACGACCTGGCCTCCGCCGACCCCAACCCCTGTCACCCCGCACAGCGGCGAAAGCGCCGTATCCAACGTCAAGCCGAGCGGCAAGGTGTCGCTCACCACCGAATTCGGAGCATCGGACGGCCCGTTGTTGAGGGTGGTAATCGTGTAGCCGACGTTGGTGCCCGCATAGGAGACGGCCGCGTCGGCCAGCTTGGCTACCCGCAGGTCCGCCTGTTGGATCACGTCTGTCGCGGCCTGGGCGCTGACCGACGACGCCGTGCCGGAAAGATTGAGCGTGGGGGACGTGGCCACGGCCTGGTTGACCGCTCCGGTGCCAGTGGAAATCTCCGCGGTGGTACCCGGGTCGATGGTGCCGTACACATAGACCCGTACGATTTGCGGATCGGAGGCGTCGGCGCTGGCCGCTATGCGCCCCAACTCACAGTGGATGGCTGGCCCAGGCCTGGTGATCGGGTCGCATTCGCCCTGGGCGGTATTGACCTGTGTGGCCAGAAAACCGACCGGCAACACGTCGTCGAGCACCACGTTCGACGCGTCCGCCACCAGCAAGTTGAGTTCTTCGCTGTCATCCCAAGTGGCTGGCACCCACAGGTCGATCTGATAGCCGAACTTCTCGCCCGCCGTATATGTGGGGTGGGTGTCGTCGTTTGGGTTGGGGATAGTGGAAAGGGCCGTCTTGGAGATATGCAGATCCGTTTGAGGGTCGGCGATTACCAGCGCCGCCGTATCGTAGTCGTTCGCCGTATTGGTCTCAGGTGTCGTGGTTGTCACCGACGCCCAGCCGCCCGCCGGCCCTCCAACACAGGCCAAGGCACGCCCGCAGTCGGGGAATACGCCCGGTGGCGTGGACGGGGCAATGGTGAACGGCACAAAGAAGTAGGTTCCACTATTCATCGCCAGGGGTATGGCGCTGAGATCGCAGACGATCTGCTGGTTCACCAATCTACAGAAAACCGGCAACGAAGCCTCGTCGGGGATCGCTTGGATCGCCACGTTGGACAGGATTTGGACATTCTTGGCGGTGGCCGGGCCATTGTTGAACACCTGGATTTCAGCGAAACGCACCGAGCCAGGCCCCGTGTACATACCCGGGGGTGGGGAGGTGACCAGCACCGGATCGTGCGGGTCGGTCACATCGACGTCATAGCCGATCGCGAAATCCACTCGCACGTCGGCATCGGCAGTCGTGGAATCGCGAACCGTGGCGGTGTTGTTAGCCGCGCTCGGGTCCAAAGTGGTGGACGTCACGGTGGCGGTATTGGCTATGGCGGTCCCGGCATCGACATCGGCGGCGATACTCACCGGGATTTCAACGATCCATTCATCCCCATCGTCAAGCGTGCCGTTGGCAACGCAAGTCACCGCTTGGCCTACCGCGGAACAACCCGCGGGCAGCGCTTCGCCTTCGGTGATCGAAACGCCCGCGGGCAGCGTGTCCACAATGACAGGCGTGGCGGCGCTGTTCGGGCCCAGGTTGGCCACCGTCAGCGTGTATTCGTTGTCTGTCGCACCGGCCGCAAGACCCGTGGACACCTTGGTTAGCGCCAGGTCGGCTTGAGGATTCTCGGAGTGTGTCCAGGTTGCGGTGTTGTTCGCGCTATTCGGATCGGGGGTGTTCGAATTGGCCTCGACACTCTGCACGCGGCCGGTCATACCCGGCGGACCCATCAGCCCGACAATCGTGGCCACGGCACTGCCACCGGGCGCGAGCGACCCGACCGCACAGGTCGAAGCGCCCAGGTCGCAGGAACCGCCACCGGTCACCGTCATGGATGTGGCGGTCATTCCGGGGGGCAGGGTGTCTGCCAGCGCCACACCGGTCGCGGTGGACGGACCGAGGTTTGTCACGGTGACGGTGTAGGTCGCCGAATCGTCGGCATTGAGGACAACAGAGGTGTCAGCGGATTTGGAGACGGCCAGATCGGCTTCCTGGGTCGGGCTGGTGGTCACCGAGGGTTGGTCCGGCCGCGGGCTTGGGCCTTCGTTGCAGGGGGCGGCGCCGCAGGCGATAGTCGCCTCATTCGTGAACGATGCCGTACGCCCAGGTGGCACCAGCGCCCCGGCAATCGCGATGGTCGCCTTGGCACCGACATCGCCGGGGGTATTGGGCCCAGGCAGATTGCCCAGGTTGCACGTCACGATTCCTGCTGCGATGGTGCAAGTTCCCCGGTCCGAGGTGGCTTGGGTGACGCCGTCCGCTACCAGGCCGGCGGCGGCGAGATCGTCCACGATGCTGACCGCGGTGGCATCGGACGGGCCGAAGTTGACCGCGGTGATCGTGTAGGCGATCCGGTCCCCAGCGACGGCGCTGGCGGGGCCGGTCTTGATCAGCTGGATGTCGGAGACCGGGCTGCCCGGCGTGAGGGTCGCGGTGTCGATGTTGTTGCCCTGGTTGGGGTCGAATGTGCTGGAGGTGACCGCCGCCGTGTTGAGGACGGGTCCGGATGTCGCGTTGCCCAGCAGGTAGCCCTGAACGGTGACCACGGCGGTCTGGCCTGGGCGCATCCGCCCGTCGCCGACCACGGTGCATTGGAACGATGACGGGCTCAGCAGCGGATTGGGGCAGGTCACAGCCACATCGCCGGCGGCGCCACCTGTGCCGGCACCCCCCGTGGCGCCGGTCAAGACGAGCTTGGTTGGATCGGGCACCGTGTCTGAGATGACCACTGCGGTGGCGTCGGAGAGGCAACCGTCCGAGCCGCACTGATTGGTGGCGGTCAACGTCCACGTCACCGATGCACCGGGTGTGACCGTGGCCGATTCGGGCGTCTTTTCGATGCTCAGGTCCGCCTGGTGGGTCATGGGGATCGAAACGGTGTCGACGTTGTTGGACAGGTCCGGATCGAAGGAGTCCGTGGTCACCGAAGCGACATTGGACAAGGTGGTGGCCGTCGAACTCGCGTTCGGCGCGCCGAGGACGATGACGGTGACTTGCCCGCCGGGGTCGATCTGCGCCAGGTCGCACGCGACAGTGCCGCCTACCGGGGGAACGGGGCAGGTCCCGGTTTCACCCGCGGGAGTCGATGACCACGTAACGGCGGTGGCCGTGTAGTCCTGGGGCAGTGGATCGGTGAGCGTCACACCTGTCGCCGCGTTGGGTCCGTCGTTTGTGACCACGAGTGTGGTGCGACCGCTCTGACCCGCGATCGCCTCCGTCGGGGTCATCGTTTTTGCGATCTTGACGTCGGCTTTGAGGCTAACGGGCATGGTCACGGGCGGTGTGTCGTAGACGGCGGACACACCCGTGGTAGCGGTCTCATAGTCCAGATGCGCGATGTTGCGCAGGGTGGTCCCGCCGGCGTCGTCCTCGATGGTGGCCTGGAATTGGTAGAACGTGGCGTCCAAGACCTCCAGCGTCCCGCCTTCGCCCGTGTTGTAGTTGCCGGCCCCACGGCCCAAGTTCATACACACTGAACGCGTGGCGCCGATGTACGCACCCCACTTGCTGCCGTCATCGGGCACCGCCACCGGGGTGGTGACATCGGGATCGGCGGTACCCAAAAGGAGCAGCGAGCCGGCCACATACTCCACACCGTCTGGCAGCGGATCGCAGGACGTGACTTTCGCGGCATCGTCTTGGCCGGTGTTGGCAAACATCAAGGTGAATTGCAGGGTGTCGCCGGGGTTGGCGGGCCTGTTGGGATGCGATATGTTGACTGCCGTTTTAGTCGAAGCCGTGAGATCCGGAGCGTACAGGTTGATCGCCAACCCCAAGACTCCAGGATAGTAGACATCGCCGGCAGAGGCAAACGAGAAAGTCGCCGAGGTGTCCCTGTTGTCCAGCACCCCAGATGCGCCCAAGTTCTTGATATCGAAACCCAACATGTTCGTATACGCCGGATTTCGGGTGGTCACGGAGGACCCCGCTACCGAGTTGACCGAATCGAAGAAGTTGGAGCCCGGGGAATCGGGTGTAGCCAGCTGCGTGCTGTTCAGCTTCGCGTAGTCTCCGGTCTGGGCCAGATCGCCCTCATATGCCACCATCGACAATTGCACATCGACCGGGCCGCTGAACGGCGCCACAAAGCCGTCCACGGTAATATCCTGGGTGTTCTTGGGGTCTACGGTATTGAAACCATCGAACACGGTAAGGTTGCGAAGTGGCAGGCCAGGTGCGGTGTAGGCAACCGTGAGAGCCCAACCGGCGTAGCGGTCCCAGCCAGTTCCGGCCTGAACATCGGCCCCCCAATAGTCGCCGTTTCCCGCGGATTGAACCAAGCTCGTCGCATCGTAAAAGGACTCATAAGCGTTGTACGATGCCGTATTGCGAGCCAGGATCGTGCCGTGAAGGGACACATAATCGGGCGCGTTAGGGACCTTGAGTTTCATCGTATCGGCACTGGCTAAGTCCCCGGCTGTGCCCTGATCGCCAGCGGTCAGACGCGCACCCCAGTAGAGGCCAGCGAAAAGAACTTGTGCGCCATCGGGCAACGCCAATTGCGAAGACGACGAGTTGACCGTAGACGGATCGGAATCTACATCCAACTGAATCATCGCAAAATTGTTGTTGTCATAGGCGCTGCCCGTATGCGCACGCTGGCAAAACGGTGTCGAACTCTCTGGGCACGTCAACAGGCTATTGCCGACCGTGATGATGGCGCCGTTCGCATTCGCGTCGAACCGTCGAGTGAATTCCGCCGTATCGTCGGCGCGAGCGTCCCCGTAGTCAACGGCGCCCGTCAAAACGGTGGCCGAAACGGCCGCCAAGGCAAGGGCGATGCATCGACGGGCGTTGTTCATAGCTCCCCCTCACGGTGAGGCCCCAAGGATTTTGCTCCCCACATGGTACCGATCAATACGCGTTTCCTCCGGGACTCGAACTAAGGCGTCGAGCAGGGGAGGCGCAAAGGTCTCAGCGGGCCTTCGCGACGGTCGCCAGCGTGGCCTGCTGCAACGCATCATTGTGCTACGGGCGCAAAGGCCTCAGCGGGCCTTCGCGACGGTCGCGGCGGCCTCGTCCCCTGGAGCGACCTCAAACGTCGCGGTCAGCGCCAAGGTCTCGGCCTTGATGAGAGCGGCGTGCGCCTCGACCGCGGCGCGCCACTGCGCTGGGACCGCCAGCCTCAAATCGATCCGGTCGGAAACGTCGAGGTCGGCCGCTTTGCGGGCGTCTTGCACCAGCCGGATCACGTCCCGCGCGTAGCCCTCGGCGATCAGTGCGTCGTCCAAGAAGGTGTCCAGCACCACGAATCCGCCGCCGCCCAGCACCGCCGCCGAACGTTCATCGGCGCCAGCAATGACGGTCGAGGTCGCAAACTCCCCTTCGTTCAGTTCCACGTCGCCATCCGGAGCGTGGACAATCACGCTCCCCCCTGCCCCTTGCGCCCACGCCCCGGCCTTGGCGGCCTGGATCGCGCCCTGCACGGCCCGGCCCAGGCGCGGACCGACGGCCCGGGCGTTGACATCGAGGCGAGTGACCACCCCGTGGCGGGCGGCGGCATCGTCGGTGAGAGCGGTGATCGCTACCTCCCGCACGTTGACCTCCCCAGCGATCAGATCCGCGAAGGCTTCCAACTCCGCCGCATCGGGGATCACCACCGCCAAGGCGCGCAGCGGCTGGCGCACGCGCAGTCCACCGGCTTTGCGCAGGGACAGAGCCACCGAACAGATGCCCCGGACCCGATCCATGGCTGCCACCAGCTCTGGCGCCGCCGGCAGCGACGCAGCGTCGGGGCCGTCATCGGACACGTCCGGCCAATCGGCCAAATGAACCGAACGGCCCCCCGTCAGACCCCGCCACAACTCCTCCGCGACCAGGGGCGCAAGGGGGGCGATCAGGCGGGCCAAGACTTCGAGCGCCGTGTACAGCGTCGTGAAGGCGGCGGGGTCCTCAGCCCAGAAACGGTCGCGCGACCGGCGGACATACCAGTTGGTCAGCACATCGAGCTGCTCTCGAACCGCCTCACAGGCGTCGGGGATTTCAAAGCCGTCCATGGATTTGGTCACACGGATCACGAGGTCGCGCGTCCGGGCCAATAGGTATCGATCCAATTCGCTCAGCTGCGGCACGTCCGCCGGCTCGACGCGCCGAGCGGCGATACCCGCGCCCCCGGCCGCGGCATTCGCATACAACGCGAAAAATGCCCACGTATTCCACAACGGCAGCAGCACGTGGCGCACGGCGTCGCGAATACCTTCCTCGGTCACAATCAAGTTGCCGCCGCGCAGGATCGGCGAAGACATCAAGAACCACCGCATCGCATCCGAACCGTCGCGTTCAAAAACCTCATTTACGTCCGGATAGTTGCGTCGGGACTTGGACATCTTCGTGCCGTCCGAGCCGAGCACAATCCCGTGGGCCATGCAGCAGGAAAAGGCAGGACGGTCGAACAGGGCCGTGGCCAGGACGTGCAGGGTGTAGAACCAACCACGGGTCTGGCCGATATACTCGACTATAAAATCGCCTGGATAGTGGCGCGCAAACCACTCTCGGTTCTCGAATGGAAAATGGACTTGGGCGAACGGCATGGAACCCGAGTCGAACCAGCAATCCAAGACTTCAGGGACTCGGCGCATGGTCGAAGCGCCCGTCGGATCGTCGGGGTTGGGGCGAGTCAACCGGTCCACGAACGGCCGGTGCAAGTCCGTGGGCCGCACGCCGAAATCCCGTTCTATCTCATCCAGCGACCCGTACACATCGATCCGGGGATACTGCGGGTTGTCGGATTTCCACACGGGGATAGGCGAGCCCCAATAGCGGTTTCGGGAAATCGACCAGTCCCGCGCTCCTTCCAGCCACTTACCGAACTGCCCGTCGCGGACGTGTTCCGGGTTCCAACGAATCTCACGCCCCAGCGCCACCATGCGGTCGCGGAACTTGGTCACCTCGATGAACCACGAGGAGACGGCTCGCTGTATCAGCGGGGTATCGCAGCGCCAACAGTGGGGGTAGGGGTGTTCGTAGGTCTCCTGGCGCAACAACTGCGCCGTGCGCCGCAGTTCCGCGATGACCGGCTTGTTGGCCTCGAACACCGTCAGCCCTGCGAAGGGCGGGACTTGACCGGTGAAGCGCCCGTCCGGACCCACGGGATTGACCAGCTCGATTCCGGCCGCATCAGTCACCGCCTTGTCTTCCTCACCGAAGGCCGGGGCAATGTGGACTATTCCCGTCCCGTCTTCGGTGGTGACGTAGTCGGCCGCGAGCACCCGGAAGGCGTTCGGTTGGTCGCCGAAGAAATCGAACGGCGGAGTGTAGGCGGTGCCCACCAAATCGGCGCCCCTGAACCGACGGACTATATCCGGGGTCTCCCCCAGTTCACGCGCATAAGCGGAAAGGCGAGGCTCCGCGATAACGAGGTGTTCCGCCATCGTCGGTGAATTCACCGCTACGTAATCCACGTCTGGGTTGACCGCCAACGCCAGGTTGCTCGGCAGCGTCCACGGGGTGGTAGTCCAAGCGAGCGCGACTTCTCCAGTAGACAGCCGGAATCCAACGGTTACGGCTGGGTCTTGGCGCGAGCGGTAAACCTCATCGAGGCGCGTCTCGCTGGCCGACAATGGCGTGCCGCAGCGGAAGCAATACCATAAGACCCGGTGGCCTTCGTAGACGAAACCCTTGTCCCACAAGGTCTTGAACGCCCACATCACCGACTCCATGTAATCGGCATCGAGTGTCTTGTAATCGTCGGTGAAATCCACCCATCGGGCCTGTCGCGTGACGTATTCTTCCCAAGCGTCGGTGTATTTCAGCACCGACGTCCGGCAGGCCGCGTTGAAGGCTTCTACGCCCATCGCATCGATTTCTGCTTTATCCTTGATGCCAAGTTCGCGTTCGGCCTCCAATTCGGCGGGCAGGCCGTGGCAATCCCAGCCGAAGCGCCGTTCCACACGCCTGCCCCGCATCGTTTCGTAGCGCGGTACCACATCCTTGACGTACCCGGTCAGCAGGTGCCCGTAGTGCGGGAGTCCGTTCGCGAAGGGCGGGCCATCGTAGAACACGAACTCGTTGGAGCCGTTCGCGCCCACCGGCCGGGCATCGATGGAGGCCCGGAAGGTGCCATCGGTGCGCCAATGCGCCAGGGTTTGGCGCTCCAGCGCCGGAAGATCGGGCGAATTGGTCACCCCGGGGGTGTCGCGGTGCAGCGGGTACGCCATGGCAGGCGGGCTCCTTGGCTCGTGGTAGTTCAGTTCGGTGTTTTCGGACGGATCAGTCCGATGGCGC
>JAIRXV010000067.1 GCA_031268115.1 Bifidobacteriaceae bacterium | reverse complement strand
AGTGGGGTTGGACGATGACGGCCCTCCCCTTCAGTTGCGGCGGGCGCCACCCGCGGGTGCGGCCCAGGAGTTCCGCCAGGGTGGTCGCGGCGTCCGCCAGACAACGCGCGCGAGGATCGGTCGGGAAGAGTTCCAGCAGGTCGGAACGCAGCACCGCCGTGCAGGAGGGTTCGACGCCGACGATGGGGATGCCGTGGATCGCGAACGGCGCAAGCACCTCCATCGACTCCTCCAGCCGTGCCCGGGCGCCGCCCAGCTGGCCGGTGGCGATCCAGGTCAACCCGCAGCAGGCACGCGCGGGAGCGAGATAGACGGCGTATCCGGCGCCAGCCAGAACTTCCGCCATCGCGGTGGGCACATCCGGATCCAGGTGAGCGGAGAACGTGTCGGCCCAAAGGACCACGGGAGGGTGGTCGGCGGTCGCAGCCGGGGCCACCAACGCGTCGCCGACTAGCGCCAGGTGGCCGTTGGGCCGGTGGGCCGCCGGCAGGGACAGGTCCGATGCCCCGGGCGGCAGATGGGGCCGGATCGCGCGCGAACCCCAGCTAGCGCCGCTGGCCTGGTGAAACGTTCGCCGGGGCAGGTCCGGGATTGGGCGGCGCGAATCTAGCCCGGCCAGGTCCAATCCCATCCGTTTGAGCACCCTGTTCCCCATCGCCGCATCGACCGCCCACCGGGCGTGGGCCGCGAGCCGCAGCCAGCGCGGCAGCCAGCCAAGCGAATAGTGCGCCCGCGGTCGGGGGCGGCGGCGGTAGTAGCGCCAAAGTGCCTCTGATTTCGCCCGCGCCATGTCAACGGTCGCCGGGCATTCGGACGAGCACGCCTTGCAGCCCAGGCACAGATCCAGCGCCGCCAGCAAGTCCTTCGCCCGCAGCGCCTCCCGCCTCGATGTGCCGCGGGCCAGCTCCTGCAACACTCGTGCCCGCCCGCGCGTGGAATGGACCTCGCGGCCGCTAACGGCGAAAGACGGGCACGGAAATCCACCGCCCAAGTCCGCGACCGCTCGCTCGGGCGGGGCCTCAGCGGCGGCGGAGTCCAAGGCGGCGGAGTCCAAGGCGGCCCGAAACCCAGCACCCAAATCGGGCGCCCCTTGCGCCACGCCTTGACAGGCGCCAATACCGGTGCATCGGTGCGCCGCACGGGTCAAATCGCCGCCGACTTCGGACCAAGCGAACCCCCCAGGCACTGCGGGTCGCGGGCGGGCGGCGGGGCGACGCAGGTCGTCGTCCACGGCTTGCGGGTCCACGATCACCCCGGGGTTCAGCGCGCCAAAGGGGTCGAAAAGTCCCTTGAACTCTCGCATCGCCTGAATCGCGACCGGCGAGTACATGGCCTCCAACAGGTGCGAACGGGCTCGACCGTCGCCGTGCTCACCCGAAAGGGATCCACCGTGCGCGGCGACGAGCGCAGCGGCCTCACCCGTGAACTGCCGCAGCCCTCGCCCTGAATGCTCCAGGTCCCAGTCGAGCCGCACATGGACGCAGCCATCGCCAAAATGTCCGTATACCAGCCCGTCTACCCCATGGGCCGCCATCAGCGAACCAAAATCCCGCAGGTAGGCGCCAAGGTTTTCGGGCGGGACGGCAGCGTCCTCCCAGCCGGGCCACGCTTGACGGCCCCTGGGAGAGCGTCCGGCCAGGCCGGCGCCGTGTTCCCGCAGTTTCCACACCGCCGCGGCCCCAGCGCCATCGAACACGGTCCAGTGAGGGGTGCCCGCATCGCGCGCGAGGATGCCGGCCCGCGCTCGTGCCTCGGTCGTCGCCTGGCCGCCCACTTCGACCATGAGCAGACCGGCTCCTGGCGGCAGGGCCGGCGCGCGGCGACGCCCGGCCGCCGCGAGGCGCGCGTCCAGCCCTTCCATGGCCAAGGGGCCATGGGCCAGGAGGGCGGGAACGGCATCGGCGGCCTCAATCGTGTTCGCGTAACCCGCCACGAGCAGGGCCGTGGCCGGCGGAACTGGCACCAACTTGAGTGTCGCCTCAAGCACGATGGCGCACGTCCCCTCGCTTCCCACCAGCGCCTTCGCTAGGTCCCCGGCCCGCTCTGGGGCGAGGTGCTCCAACGCGTAGCCGGAGCCTTGGCGGGCGAACCGGCCGAATTCGGTGCGCAAGGTGGCCAAGTGGCGTTTCGCGAAATCGCCCAGACCCGGGCGCTCAACCTCGGGCGCGGCCGAAAACACCTGGCCTTGGCCGTCTTGGACGAGCAGTCCCAGCACGTTCTCGGCCGCGCGTCCCCAGGTCAGAGCGTGTGCGCCGCAGGCGTTGTTACCGATCGTCCCGCCTACCGTGCAGCGCCCATGGGTGGACGGGTCCGGCCCAAACCGGAGCCCATGCGGGGCGGCGGCCGCTTGAAGGCGGTCCAGCACGGTGCCCGGCAGCACCCGAACGGTGCGGGCCTCAGGGTCCAGGCTCAACACGCCGGCCATGTGGCGCCGCAGGTCAAGCACGATTCCCGGCCCGATGGCGTTGCCCGCACAGCTCGTGCCAGCACCGCGCGCCGTCAACGGGACGCCGGCCTCGCGGGCAACTGCCGCGACGGCCGCAACTTCCTCGGCGTTCCGGGGAAACGCGACCGCTTGCGGGACTACGCGATAGTTCGATGCGTCCGATGAGTACACGGCCCGGATGAGCCGGCTGGCGTCCACCTCAACACCGCTCGCCCCAATGGCCTGAGCGAGGCCCTGAACGCGCTGCACCTTGCCAGTCTCCCACCGCGGCGATCCCGGCAGGTGCACCCAGGAGTCCGGACGGAGGCCGGCCGACAACCGGTGCGGGGCGGGTTCGGGTCAGTCGGGGCGGGTCGCATCGATAGAGGTATTGGTCAACAGTGGACAGTGCTCGGCCACATCGATAGAGGTTTCGGCTACTAGGATCGCCAGGATGGCCCGTTTCGGTTCGGTCTAGTGACCGAAAGCTCTATCGCGATGAGGCCAGGCACTGTCAGACGCGGTTCTAGTAGCCAAAGACTCTATGTGGATGCGACAAGCGGCAGCGGTCGGGGATGTGTCCCTTAGAGTGGTGGGGTTTTGAGGCAAGGTCGTTGGCCTGGATGCAAGCGATGGGCCACCGGACGACCTTGAGGTTTCAGCCAGAAACACATGAAAGGAACGAAACGAT
>JAIRXV010000124.1 GCA_031268115.1 Bifidobacteriaceae bacterium | reverse complement strand
GCCGCCAACACCGCTTCGACTATGGCGTCCGGCTCCGGCATCCGTCCCGGTCCCGTGTCGTTCCCGGCCAACGGACCCGAATCGGGCTCCACCACCCGCACTCCGCGCCGCCGCAGGGTCGCGACATTCTCTTTGGTGGCGGGCGCGTTCCACATCTGAGTGTGCATCGCCGGGAACAGGATTGTCGGTGCGGATGTCGCCAGAAGGGTCGCAGTCAGGAGGTCGTCCGCGAGGCCGGCGGCGTAGCGTGCCATCAGATCGGCTGTCGCGGGCGCCACCACAGCCAAATCTGCGCCTTGGCCGAGACAGACGTGCCCAGGGCCGGCATCGAACACCCCAGAGGCAACTGTCTTGCCGCTCAACGCCGCCCACGTGGTGGCGCCCACAAACTGAAGGGAGGCCGGCGTCGGGATAACGTCAACGCAATGCCCGGCCGCGCGCAACCCGCGCAACACGGACGGGACCTTGTACGCCGCGATGCCCCCGCCCACCCCGAGGACGATTCGGGCCACCGACCCCTACTCCTCCGTCGGTTCGATGGTCAGCAAACCTTGGTTGATCTCGCGCATCGCGACAGACAACGGCTTCTCCTGGGCGCCGGCCTCAACCAGCGGCCCAACGTATTCCAGAAGGCCCTCGTTCAGCTGGGCGTAGTAGCCGTTGATCTGGCGGGCCCGCTTCGCGGCGTAGATGACCAGCGCGTACTTCGAATCGGTGACTTCGAGAAGATCGTCGATGGGCGGGTCGGTGATGCCCTCGGGCGCAGCAACAGTTCCGGACAATACACAGCTCCAAGCGTGTCGTTGGGGATTCGGCGCCGAGCGCGCCGCACTTCAAACTAGTGTACAGCGTTCGATCCGGGGCAGCCCAAAAGTCTCGTGCGAGGCGAACCCGCACCCGAACGCGCTGCGGGACGACGGTGGAAAGGCAGCCAGCCTCGTACCGACCGGATGCAGCGCCCGGGCGGTTCCTTAGGGGAGGCCGGCGAAGACGGGCGGGCGGCCGCGCCGGCTGGGGGCGCGAAGCCCGACCCGGCTGAGGAACGGCGACCGCCCAACACGCCGGGGCTGCTCCGCACGCGTCGCGAGGCGCGAAGCCCGACCCGGCTGAGGAACGGCGACCGGGAGCTAGGACGCAGACGCTCTGGCCACTGCCCTGGCCGCTTGGCGTCCGGAACGTTGACGGATGGGCCGAGTCTTGAGACTCGGACTCTCGCCGCGCACGTACCGGACCGGAGCGAAGCGCAGGCAGAACACTTCGTGGGGTGCCTCTAGGATGCCGGGGCAGTAAGGCGGCCGACGACTGCGTCAACTGTATCGGCGCAGACCGCGCTGACCAGTTGAAACACAGCAGCTAGTCTGCCTAGGTCGGCGCGGAAAGGCACCGACCTAGGCAGTCCAAACGTCAGTCAGCCGAAGCGTGCAACAAGCTGTTCGGTCTGATGCGGGCCAAGCCCACGGATACGACGCGAATCGGAGATCCCGATCTCCGACATGATCGCCGCGGCCTTGACTTTGCCGACTCCCGGCAAAGACTCAAGTAGGGCGGAAACCTTGATCTTGCCGATCACGTCGTCCTCCTGTCCGAGGGCGATTACCTCGGACAGGGTGCTCTCGTGGTACTTGAGCTTGTTCTTCACTTCGGCGCGGGCCTGACGCGCAGCTGCGGCTTTCTGCAATGCGGCGGCGCGCTGTTCTGGAGTCAACGGTGGGAGCGTCACTAGGTCACCTCTGGTCTGGGTTTGAGAATTGGTCAGGACAGGCCAAACCTAGCGATATGCGAGCGACCAGGCAATTCGCCAGGCGGGCGTTTCGCGGATTCGGTTGCGTAGAAACCTTGGGATGCGGCTTTGGTCGAGGCCCGACCGAACGGTCGGCGCCTAGCGTTTGCCCAGGTCAGCCGGTTAGTTCTGCTCGCATACGGACGATGGCGGCCCTCACCCTTGTCGGGTCCGGTCCGTGGACACTGAGGCCACGAGATGAGGGGACGACCACTCTTCCCCGGGCCGCTCCGAACACGGCGCGTATCTCCGCGGCTCCCGCCCCCTGCGAACCGAACCCAGGGGCGAGAATCGGGCCGTTGAGGTTGTCCAGGTTCAAACCGGCCTCCGCGACCCCTCTTTCGACCGTGGCGCCCACAACCAAGCCGACGGGCCCCATCGGATGGCGACCTCGGTTGTGTTCGGCGGCCGCATCGCAGATCGCGGCCGCCACGCTGCGCCCGTCCGGGCGCAGCGCGTGTTGGACTTCGCGCCCAGACGGGTTCGAAGTCAGGGCCAATACGAAGATGCCGCGCCCGCATTGGGTCGCTCGATCGATGGCGGGCGCGAGAGATTCGAAGCCCAGGAACGGCGAGACGGTGATCGCATCGGCAACGAAATCCAGGACGTCTTCGGCGTCCTGGCCGGCGTCGCGGGGCCCAAGGTAGGCCTCAGCGTAGGCGGCCATGGTCGAACCGATGTCGCCGCGTTTGACGTCCAGTATCGCTAGGAGGTCCGCCTCGCGTGCGGCCCTCAGGACGGACGCCAACGCCACCATCCCCGGTAGTCCCCGCCGCTCGAACAGGGCGGCCTGCGGCTTGACCGCCGCGGCCACTCCTTGGGCCGCTTCGACCATGGTCAGGCCGAAGCGTTCCAGGCCAGGGCCGTCATCGTCCAGGCCCCAGGCGGACAGTAGCGCTGGGTGCGGGTCGATCCCGGCGCAAACCGGACCGACCTTGGCCAACGCTTGCGCGAGCCGGGGCGCGAAGTCCCGGGCCGTCATCGTCCACCGCCCAAAGCTCGGACCAACTCAAACTCAGCCGGCAACGTCTTAGACGGTGGCGTTTTCACGGCCGTCCCAGCTCTTGCAACGTGGCCACGCGGTAGCCGCGCAGCCTGGCTTCGATGCCTTGGACCGCGGCGGCGAGCTGTTGGACCGTGGTGACGATGGGCCGGTCCATGCCGGTTGTGGCGGTGCGGATCTCGTATCCGTCCGCGCGTGCGCCCTGGCCAGATGGGGTGTTGACCACCATATCGACCTTGCCCGCCCGAATCAGATCGACAATGGTCGATTCACCGGACGCCGAAACCCCTTGGGAGAGTTTGCGTACCACGCGGCACACTATCCCGTTGCGACGCAACACACCGGCCGTTCCCTCGGTCGCCAGAACCTCGAAACCGAGTTCTACTAGGCGTTTGACTGGGAACACGATTGAGCGTTTATCGCGGTCCGCCACGGAGATAAACACGGTGCCGCCGCTTGGCAGTCCCCCAAAGGCGGCCTCCTGGGATTTCGCGAACGCGGTCGGGAAATCGGTGTCTAAGCCCATGACCTCGCCGGTGGAACGCATCTCCGGGCCCAGCACGGTGTCCACAAGTTCGCCTCGCGCCGTGCGGAACCGTTTGAACGGCAGGACCGCCTCCTTGACGGCCACGTAGGCGGGTTCGGCCACGCCGGAGGCCCCGGGGCCGATGCCGGCCGCATCGCTGGGCGGCAGGGTACCGGCCGCGCGCAGGTCCGCGATGCTTGCCCCGGCCATGACCAGGCAGGCCGCTTTGGCGAGCGGGACCCCCGTGGCCTTGGACACGAACGGCACTGTGCGCGAGGCCCTCGGGTTGGCCTCCAAGACGTACAGTACGTCGCTGACCAGGGCGTATTGGATGTTCACCAGGCCGCGCACACCGACACCTCGGGCGATCGCCTCGGTCGAGGCGCGGATTCGGCCGATCTCGGCGTGGGACAGCGTGACCGGCGGGAGGGTGCAGGCCGAGTCGCCGGAGTGGATGCCGGCCTCCTCGATGTGTTCCATCACGCCGCCGAGGAACAGTTCTTCGCCGTCGAACAGGGCGTCCACGTCGATCTCGATGGCATCGTCCAAGAAGCGGTCGATCAGGAGCGGCGCCGTCGCGTGGGCGGAGCCGGCGGCGGGCAAGGCGCGAGTCACGTACTCGTCCAACTGCTCCGGCCCGTACACGATCTCCATGCCGCGTCCGCCGAGCACGTAGCTGGGCCGGACCAGCACGGGGTAGCCGATCCGGGTCGCCACCGCGCGGGCCTCCGCGGCGGATGTGGCGGTGCCGTATGCGGGGGCCGGCAGGCCGGCATCGGCCAGGACCCGGCCAAAGGCGCCTCTGTCCTCGGCGGCATCGATGGACGATGGCGGTGTCCCCCAGATCGGCACGCCCGCCGCCTCAAGCTGGGCCGCGAGAGAAAGCGGCGTCTGGCCGCCGAGCTGCACGATGACGCCCGCAACGGGACCCGCCGCGCATTCGGCCTCGTAAACCTCCATGACGTCCTCGAAGGTCAACGGCTCGAAGTAGAGCCGATCCGAAATGTCGTAGTCGGTCGATACGGTCTCGGGGTTGCAGTTGACCATGACCGTTACGTAGTCGGCCCGCAGGGCCAGCGCCGCGTGGACGCAGGAGTAGTCGAACTCGATGCCCTGCCCGATCCGATTGGGGCCAGACCCCAGGATGATCACCGCGGGGCGTTCGCGCGGGGCGACCTCGGTCTCGCAGTCGTAGGAGGAGTACATGTATGGCGTTTGAGCGGCGAATTCTCCGGCGCAGGTGTCCACCATCTTGTAGACGGGGCGCAGGGCGAACGCGTGACGGACCTCGCGGACGGTGGCCGGCGCGATCCGGCGCAGCTTTCCGATCTGGCGGTCGGACAGGCCGTGGCGTTTGGCCTGGCGTAGCAGGGGGCGAGTGAGCGACGGCGCGGCGGCGACGGCATCGGCGGCCTCATTGATCTGGGCAATCTGGTCGAGGAACCA
>JAIRXV010000005.1 GCA_031268115.1 Bifidobacteriaceae bacterium | reverse complement strand
TGGCAACCCCACAAGGGAAAGGACATCCCGGTGGGCGTCGCGCAGCGCCGGATCGGCCAATCCGATTGCCGCCGCGACATGGGCGGCGAAAACCATACCCACGGCCACCGCGTGCCCGTGGGGCCAGCGGTACCCTTCAACGCGTTCCACCGCGTGGGCAAACGTGTGCCCATAGTTCAGGATGGCGCGCAGCGAACTCTCACGCGGATCGGCGCCTTCGACATCGGCTTTGACCCTGATGGCGCGTTCGATTGCGTGGCGCAACAGTGGGCCGGAGGGATGGCGCACACGGTCGGGGGCAGACCAAACCACGTCCAGGATTCCTGGGTCGGCGATAAACCCCGCCTTTATGATCTCCGCTAGCCCCGACGCAATCGCCACCGGATCGAGGCTGGCCAGGGCGTCCAGATCGCACAGCACCGCCTTCGGTGGATAGAAGGCGCCCACCAGGTTCTTGCCTTCGGGTGTGTTGATCCCCGTCTTAGCGCCGATGGCGGCATCCACCATCCCAAGCAACGTGGTCGGCGCGTTTATGAGCGGCACACCCCGCAACCACGACGCCGCAACGAACCCACCCAAATCGGTGGCCGCGCCGCCGCCGAGCGCCAACACCGAATCGGTGCGGGTGAACCCGGATCGCCCGAGCCGCTCCCACGCCTGGGATGCGACAACAGCGGTCTTGGCCGCCTCGCCATCGGGCAATTCGAAGCCCACGGCCTCAAGGCCGAGCCTTGTCGCCTGTTCCGCGATCACTCCGGCGGTGGCCCGCAAAACGGGTTGGAAAACCAGAAAGATCCGCGCCGAATCGCGGGGAAGGTGCCGCCCCACGTCCAGGAGCACACCGTGGCCGATGGTGACTTTGTACGCCGCATCGCCGGCCACCGCGATCGTGCTTAAGTCGTCTGTCGCCACCCCAGCCCCTTCTCTTCGCGCGGGTTCGCAAGAAGTTTAGCGGCCTGGCCGGGGATTTCTTCCGCCGTGCGGGGATCGTTCACGATGGAGTGCGTCCGGGCGCGTGCGACTCACCCGTTGCGGGCGTCCACGCGAGCACGGTAGGCGGCAACGTTGTCCCGCATCTCATCCAATCGGTCGCCTCCGAACTTCACGGTTGCCGCTTCCGCGAGCGTCAGCGCAGTCATCGCTTCGGCCACGACCGCCGCGGGCACCACCGCACTGATGTCCGAACGCTGATGGTGGGCGGTGGTCGCCTCGCCTGTCGCCAAGTCCACCGTTCTAAGTGCGCGCGGCACGGTCGGGATCGGTTTGACGCCGATCCGCGCGACGATGGTCTGGCCGTTCGAGATACCTCCCTCAATGCCGCCGGCGTGATTGGCGGTCCGTGTCAAACGCCCCGTGTCGTCCCGCACGATTTCGTCGTGCGCTTGCGACCCCCGTGCCTGCCCCACTGCCATGCCGTCGCCGATCTCGACCCCTTTGACCGCTTGGATCGACATCAGTGCCGCCGCCAACGCACCGTCCAGGCGCCTATCGGCGTGGACGTGGGATCCGAGGCCAACGGGCACCGCGTACGCCAACACTTCGACCACGCCGCCCACGGTGTCGCCCGCCGCGCGGGCCGTGTCGATCTCCGCCATCATCCGCTGGGCGAGTGCGCCATCCAGGGTGCGCATGGGGCTGGCGTCCAGACTGGCCCTGGCGTCCGGACCGGGCCGAGGGCCGTCATCGTCCCGCGATACCGCGCCGAGACGCACCACATGGGCCACGATCCTGACCCCTAACGCCTGATCCAGCAACGCCGCCGCGACCGCACCGAGCGCGACGCGGGCGGCGGTCTCGCGGGCCGACGAACGTTCCAGCACGGCGCGGGCATCGGTGTGGCCGTACTTGAGCATCCCAGGCAAGTCCGCGTGGCCGGGCCGGGGCCTCGTCAAAGGCGCGGCGCGGGCGTCGTCCAGGACCGGGGCCGGGTCGGGGGCCGGGTCCGGGGAGAGGATTTGCTCCCATTTGGGCCATTCGGAATTGGCGATCTCCAGCGCGATGGGCGAACCCAAGGTTTGGCCCCGCCACAGCCCCGACACCATCCGCAGGCGGTCGGCCTCGAAGCCCATTCGAGCCCCCCGGCCATGCCCCGCGCGCCGCCGGGCCAGGGCAGCTTCGATGTCGCCGCTGGTCAGAGCCACCCCCGCCGGCATTCCTTCCATCACTGCAACCAAAGCGGGCCCGTGCGACTCCCCCGCCGTCATCCACCTGAGCATGTCCCTATTGTGGCCGCTCCGGCGTGCTGGGCGCGCCACCGACCTGCCGCGACGAACGCCCAACGGCCGTGCCGCCCGGGCGTGCCGCCTCAAGGGCCGCGCGCATCGCTTCGACGGGCGCCGCCCTGCCTGTCATCGCAAGAACCTGCGCCGCGGCCTGGTGCAAAAGCATCGTCAAACCCGAAACGACCAACCCACCGGCACGCGACCACGCGACCGCCAACGGACTCGGCCAAGGATCGTAGGCCACGTCCAACAGAACCGATCCGCCGATCGCACCGAAGGGCAGGGCGACGATCGGATCGGCCGCGCCCGGCGGCAGGGTCGAGATCACCAGCGGCGCGGCCGGGACGCCCGCACCGGCCGCCAGCCTTACGATCCGCAGATCGACCCCTGCGGCCTCAGCCACCGGCATCAGGTGGGCCGCCCGATTTGGATCGCGAACCCAGGCCTGGGCGCCTTTCAAGCCCAGTTGCGCCATTGCGGCGACCGCCGCCGCGGCCGTCGCCCCACCGCCCAGGATGATCGCACGGTCCTCGCCGGCCGCCGGTTCCGTTTCGCCCGCCCGCCAGATCTGGGCCTCACGCACCGCCTGGACGATG
>JAIRXV010000047.1 GCA_031268115.1 Bifidobacteriaceae bacterium | reverse complement strand
AGTATTCGGCGTGGTCGATCTTGGCGGCGGGGCGCTGTCGACGTCGGGAGACTATCTGCGACACGCCGAAGGTGAGGGCCGGCATCGTCGGGGAATGATCCTGGACCCGCGGACGGGGGAGCCGCCCGCACACGAGGTGCTCAGTGCCACGGTCCTGTCACAAGACGGCGTGGTGGCGGAGGCCTTGTCCACGGCTGCGGTGGTGCTCGGTCCCGCTGGGATCGCAGCGGTGCGGGACCGGCTGGGCGGATTCGAGGCGGTGCTTGTTACGCCAGGGGCGGTGTTGGCGACCCCCGGGCTGCGGGAGGCCTTCTTAGCGCGACGGTCGGACCGGGACGAGTAACGCGACCCCCGTCCGGCCAGTGGACTCACCGGCCTGGCGGCACGGAGCCAGAGCGCGGTGGCTAACCTCGGTAGGGCGGTGCGCACATCAATTGGAAGGAAGACACTATGACCAGTTTGCCACCTCGCGATCCCCAGAAGGACAACCTTCTGGCTCCAGGAAACGCCGCCCTGATTATTATCGACTACCAGCCCGTCCAGATTAGCTCGGTGAATTCGATGCCGAGGGAAAGGTTGGTGGATAACATCGTCACGGTGGCGAAGATCGCCCAGCTTTACGGCCTGCCGATAGTGCTCTCGACCGTGAATGTAGCCGATGGACGCAACGCCGACACCATTCCGCGACTCAAGGCGGTTCTGGACGGGGTGACGTCCTATGACCGAACGTCAATCAACGCCTGGGAGGACAAGGAATTCCGCGACGCCGTAATCGCAACCAAGCGCCAGAGGTTTATCTCTTGCGCCCTGTGGACTGAGGCCTGCCTCAGCTTCGCCTCGCTCGACATGTTGGCGGAGGGCTACCAGGTCTACGCGATGACCGATTCCGTGGCCGGAACCACGCGAATCGCCAACCATATGGCGCTGCACCGTTTGGAGCAGGCTGGCGCGCGCATGACTTCGATTCCACAGGTGCTGTGCGAGCTTCAACGCGATTGGAATCGCACCGACACCGTGGAAGGATTCATGGACGAGATGTTCGCGTCGGGTACGTTCCCTCAACTCTGAGTTCCTGCCGGCCGGGCTAGACCGGACCGTGCGCGTGTAGGGCGGCGGCGAAAGGACCACCGTTCCAGGAGGCCGGGGCCGAAAGGGAGGCCCCGGCCTCCTGGAAGTGGCGGCCCGGCGCAGATCGATGGAGTTTCAGGGAACTCCGGAACCGCCTCTTGCGCCCGCCGGAGCCCTCCTACCCGTCGCTGCCCATTCGGATGCCGTTGGCGGTGTCCACGATGCCGAATAGCACCAGAGCTACCCCGGTCAAGACGACCAAAGGAACCACCGTGGCCCACGGCAGCGCAACGATGGCGAGACCGGCCAGCAGGGACACGATGCCGAAGAACACCCAGATTCCTCGCCGGGACTGAGGCAGCATCGACAGTGCCGCGACACCCTCGAAAATCCAGGCCACGCCCACCATGATGGCGAGGGTCATCAGCCCAAAGCCGGGACTGACCATGGCGATGAGGCCGATGACGCACACCAGCACACCGATCGCGATGTTCAGCGCTCTCATGCCGGCGCTTAGACCTCCAGCGACGATGCCGGTGACCGTCCTCATGATGCCGGCGACGGCGAAAAAGGCACCCACGAGGATTCCGAACGCGGCCAGCACATCGAGCGGTTTCCAAACGAGCAGGGCCAATATGGCGATCCCGGCTATAACCATCAGGATTCCACGCAGCAGCACGGCGCGGCGCAAGGACGGCATGGCGGAGGTGGGCGGTACGAAGGCGTACCCCCCGAAATTGTTCCATGTGGACCGGGGCTGGACTCTCGGCTCGGGTGGGATGTACCCGCGTCGGTCTTCTCGGGGTACTTCTTCGGGGCGCCGGGGATATCTCATGTCGGTCATGTTCGCTGTCCTCCCTAGGCTGCCGCTGATAATGCGGCCGACGACTGCGTCAACTGGATCGGCCCAGACCGCGCTGACCAGTTGAGACGCAGCAGCTAGTAGTGCTAGGTCGGTGCTCTTCCGACCTAGACGGCTGGTCGCGGCTCAGTTGGTGGGCCGCGTCTGTCACGCTACGTTCGTGAGCCGGTCGGGGTGTTGTGTCCCGACACGGCGCCCACATTCCAAGACCCGCGGTGGCCAAGGCGGGACGAGCCGGGGCCCGTGGACGTAGCGGGATGCGAAAGCCGGTTCTTGTGGAGCGAACGAACAGGAGCCCCGATTCCTTCCCGGCCGGCTGAGACGGGGCAGGGGACGGGTTTGCGCGCGGCTTAGGGCGTAGCGCTTCGATCTGCGAGGCCAACTGGAGTACCCTTCGGAAGCGGTGGGCCGGCCACTGATGCGCCGGTCTTCCTCGTTTCCTGAACCGCGATGACGCACGACAAGGAAGAAGGCCGACGATGTCATCAGTTGGCGCGGCGTCTGCCGCCTCGAAGCCCCAGGACCCGACCCCCGCCGACCCATCGGCGATCCGGAACGTTGTGATGGTGGGGGGTTCCGGATCGGGGAAAACGACCGTGGTCGAGGGGCTTCTTGTGGCGATCGGTGAGATCGCCAGGGCCGGGTCCGTTGAGAAGGGCACCACTGTCACGGACTACGACGATGCCGAGCACCGCACCCACCGTTCGGTGGGGACGGCGTTGGCTCCTGTCTTCTTTGAGGGCACCAAGATCAACATCGTGGACGCCCCGGGCTATGCGGACTACCTTGGCGATCTTCGCGCCGCGATCAGGGCTGCCGATGCAGCTCTGTTCACTATCTCTGCCGTCGATGGCGTGTCCGGCGCCACCAGGGCCCTTTGGGACGAGTGTGCGGACGCCCGCCTGCCCCGGGCCGTGCTCATCACCAAACTGGACAACCAGCGGGCCGATTACGATGCCGTGGTCGAGGCCTGCCGTGAGGCGTTCGGGCCAGCGGTTCTGCCGATGATGCTGCCCCTATACAAGTCGGAGGCCGAGGTTGGCGGCCTGATGGACATCTTGACCGGCAAGGTCGCGGACTACACCTCCGGTAGCAGGGTGGTCCGCGATCCTCAAGGCGACGAGGTAGGCAAGCTGGAGCGCAACCGCGAGTCCTTCATTGAGGCCCTGGTCACCGAGTCGAACGACGAAGACCTCTTGGACACCTACCTTGAAGGCGGGGAGTTGGACGGCGAGATGCTGCGTCAGGACTTGGGCGTGGCGGTGGCCGGTGCCACGTTCTTCCCGATCATGCCGATGACGGCTCCCGGCGGAATCGGCACGGTCGAGTTGCTGCGCCTCATCAAGGACGGTTTCCCGTCGCCGCTTGCGTCGCCTATACCCGAGGTCGCGACGCCATCGGGCGTGGCGGTCGAGGTCAGCTGCGACCCCAAGGGGCCACTGGTGGCGGAGGTCGTCAAGACCACGGCCGATCCATACGTGGGTCGGATTTCGATCGTGCGGGTGTTCTCCGGGACCCTGCGCGCCGATTCGACGGTCCACGTGGCCGGACACGGCACCCGTCCGGACGGTTCGGCCAACCACTCGGACGACGAACGCGCTGGGACAGTGACCTCGCCGTTGGGTGCGACTCAGCGGCCGGTGCCGTACGCCATCGCCGGCGATCTGTGTGCGGTGGCGAAACTGGGTAGCGCCGAGACGGGAGACACACTGTCCGATCCGGCGAAACCCTTGATCGTGGCCCCGTGGTCGCCTCCGGAGCCGATGCTGCCCATAGCGATCAAAGCCGCCAAGGCCGCCGACGAAGACAAACTCTCGACGGGTTTGAACCGTCTGGTCAGCGAGGATCCGACGCTGCGGATCGAGCAGAACCCAGAGACACACCAGATGGTGCTGTGGTGTATGGGCGATGCCCACGCGGATGTGACGTTCGAGCGGCTCGCGGAGAAGTTCGGCGTGCCGGTGGAGCGAGTCGCCTACCGGGTGCCGTTGCGTGAGACCTTCACGCAGAAGATCGAGGCCCGCGGACGCCACGTCAAGCAGTCCGGCGGCCACGGGCAGTATGCCGTCTGTGAGGTGATCGTGGAACCGCGGCCGGCGGGGTCCGGGTTCGAGTTCGTGGACAAGGTTGTGGGCGGTTCGGTGCCGCGCCAGTTCATCCCGTCCGTCGAAAAGGGTGTGCGCGCCCAGATGGCCAAGGGGGTCCTGGCCGGGTACCCGCTGGTGGACATCCAGGTGACATTGTTCGACGGCAAGGCCCACTCGGTGGATTCGTCCGATGCCGCCTTCCAGATGGCCGGTTCGCTCGCCTTGCGGGAGGCCGCCTCCAAGGCCCCGCCCACTTTGCTGGAGCCGGTCACAACGATGACCATCGTGGTTGACGACGAATACGTCGGCACGATCATGTCCGATCTGTCTTCGCGACGCGGCCGGCTTACCGGAACCGAGTCGATTGCCGGTGGGCGGACCATGGTCAAGGCCGAAGTCCCCGAGTTCGAGGTGGTCAACTACGCCGTCGATTTGCGGTCGATGGCGCGGGGCACCGGCTCGTTCACGCGCGAGTATCTGAGCCACGAGCCGATGCCTTCCCACCGGATCGATGCTGTGTTGGCAGCAGCGAAGGAGAAGTGAACCGACTCGCGTTTAGGCCTGGGCCAACCGTTCCACATCGCGGCGAGATGAGAGGATGGCGCCATGGCTGTGCGTGAGATCCGCATCATCGGCGATCCAGTCCTCAGAACCCCTTGCGACCCCGTTGGGACCATCGACGATTCGGTGCGTTCGCTTGTGGCGGACCTGCTTGAGACCGTGGACCAGGAAGGTCGGGCCGGTTTGGCGGCCAACCAGATTGGGGTCGGATTGAGGGCGTTTTCATACAACATCGAAGACGAGGTTGGCTACGTGCTCAACCCGCGGATCGTGGAACTGTCCGAGGAACCCCAAGATGGGGACGAAGGCTGCCTGTCCGTGCCTGGCCTGTGGTTCCCGTGCCGCCGCGCTTGGTACGCGCGTGTGGTTGGGACCGACATCGACGGCAACGAAGTGATGGTGGAGGGCACTCAACTGATGGCCCGTTGCCTGCAACACGAGGTTGACCATCTGGATGGCAAGCTCTACCTGGACCGGCTGGACCGTGCGGTCCGCAAGAAGGCCATGCAGGCCGTTCGCGACCTGTAGGGCGCCCCCGGAAACGGGCGCCGCGCCGGGAATGTGACACGGGCCCCCCGGATACGGCATGATAGGTCCCAGCGCGCCGCACGCGCTCACGGGGCATCGTCAAAGTGCTCTTGGTGGTCGATTTGAGGTCGTAGGGGAAGACGTACCTCGTCGATATCAAGGAGGCTCACGATGACCGGTGTTGTCACGCGCGGCGTGCTCTTTGTGCATTCTGCACCCAGAGCGATGGCCCCACATGTCGAAAGCATGGCTGGGGGCATCCTCGGTGTGCATGTTTCCTGTGACTGGACCGATCAGCCCGCCGCCCCGGGCTGTTTGCGGACCGAGCTGTCGTGGCAGGCCGAGCAAGGCACCGGCGCACGGCTCGCTTCGGGGCTGCGCGGCTGGACCCATTTGCGCTTCGAGGTCACAGAGGAGCCTTCCCGGGGGGCGGACGGCGAGAGGTGGTCCCACACTCCCGAACTCGGCATCTTTCACGCGGCGATGGATGTCCACGGCAACACGATGGTCCCCGAGGACTCCATTCGCAGCGCGCTGGACACGGGCGGGGACCTGATGGCGATTCGGCGCAAGCTCGAACTCGCCTTAGGCAGGGCGTGGGACGACGAGTTGGAACCCTTCCGATACGCCGGGGCCGGCGCGCCAGTCCGTTGGCTCCACCAAGTCGGCTGAGCGCGCTGGCCCCGCCGGCCTACGGGCGCGCTGGGCCGTCATCGTAGGCCGCGAACGCGCGGATTCACCCGGTGCGGCGGCGCAACGTCGCGACACCGGCCGCCAAAGAGACCGCAATGAACCCGACCACGATGCCGACATCGGCCAAGACGTTTCCCACCGGCTCGGCGGCCGCGATCGCCTGCATGGCATCGGTGGCGTACGCGAAGGGAACCACGTTGCTCAACCATTCGAGGACGGTGGGCATCTGATCCCGGGGCATTATCAGCCCGCAAACCGCGATTTGCGGCAGGAGAAACGCGGGCATCGACTGGACGGCCTGGAACTCGGTGCGGGCAAAGGCGGACGCGGCCAGGCCGAGGGTGGACCCGAGAACCGCATCCACGATTGCCACGGCCATCATGAGCCAAGGCGAACCGGCCACGTTCATGCCGCACACCCAGATGGCGAAGCCGCTCAGCACCATCGCTTGAATCGCGGCCGCCACCGCGAAGGCGACCGCGTAGCCGATTAGGAAATCGGCCTTGGCGATTGGGGTGGTCATGAGCCGTTCCAGCGTGCCGGAGGTCCGTTCGCGCAGCGTCGCCACGGATGCGATGAGGAACATGACCACGGCCGGAAAGATGCCGAGGAGGAGCGGGCCGAATGTGTCGAGCACCGGATACGGCGAGTCCGCGAACATCCACGCGATCAGCCCGAGCAGCAGGCACGGCACCACAAGCATGATGCCCACGGTGCGCCCATCGTGGCGCAACTGGGTGAGGACCCGCCCGGCGGTGGCGGCGGTCCGGGCCGCGCTCACGCCGCTTGCCCTTCTTGGACGATGACGAGAAACGCCTCTTCGGCGCTCGCCGCCTGAGTCGTTGCCAGCAGGTCCGCCAGGGTTGTATCCGCGATGACGCCGCCGTCGCGCATGAGGATGAGCCGGTCGCAGTGGATGGCCTCATCCATGACGTGGGAGGACACGATGAGTGTGGTGCCGCCATCGGCCAGCTCGCGGAAGAGCGTCCACAGCATCCGGCGAAGCACCGGGTCCAACCCAACCGTGGGTTCATCGAGCACAAGCAGGTCGGGCCCCGCCACCAGCGTGGCCGCGAGCGAAACCCTTGAGCGTTCGCCGCCGGAAAGTCGGCGAACGGCGTCGCGCGAATGGGCGGTGAGATCGACGGTGGCGATGGCGTCCGCCACCTGGGCCGGGCGCGCCCCAGTCATCTGGGCAAAGTAGGCGACATTCTCGTGAACCGTGAGGTCCGGATAGACGCTCGGGGATTGGGTTAGGTACCCGACGCGGTGGCGCAGCTGGGGGCTGCCAGCGGGTTCGCCCAGAACGGTGACTTGGCCGCTGACCTGCGCTTGCACACCGACGATGGCGCGCATCAGCGTGGTCTTGCCGCTTCCGGAGGGGCCAAGCAGGCCGGCGATCTGGCCGGGCGGAACGCTGATGTCGAGGCCGGCGATCACTTGGCGCTTGCCCCGGACGACGTTCAGATCTCGGATTCGTACGGCATCGTAATTCATCACCGGGGAATTATGGCAGTGTTGGCGGTCCGCCGCAAGGGGCAGATGTGTGCTTGGGGTTGGAGGTAGGGCGGTATGGGTTGGATGTGGCGCGGTTGGGGTTGGATGTGGCGCGGTTGGGGTTGGAGGTAGGGCGGTATGGGTTGGATGTGGCGCGGTTGGGGTTGGATGTGACGCGGTTGGGGGAGGATGTGACGCGGTTGGGGTTGGATGTG
>JAIRXV010000502.1 GCA_031268115.1 Bifidobacteriaceae bacterium | reverse complement strand
ACCGTCGCGGTGGCTCACCCACAAGCGTCCCGGTGGCTCACCCCAAACCAGCGCGGTGGCTCAATCCCAGCGGAACACCGGCTCCCACAGACCGTAATATCCAGTTTCGTGTCCCGCGTTGGTTGCGCGGGCCCGTCCCACCCGCCCTTGGCCCGCGGCCGACTTGCGCGGGGCGTTGTGCGCGCGGATGGCACCTGGCCCGTAGGCTGGACCAGCTATGACCGAATCCGCCGCCGGCGCCGCCGGGCTCATCGACCTGACAAGACTCCCCTCGATCCAACGCGCGAACCTCGACGCCTCCCCTGGCGGCGATCTCGCCGCTGCGGCCCAGCCGGCGCAGGCCCTCCTGGACGGCCTCAACGCCGAGCAGAAGGCCGCTGTCACGCACGATGGCGGGCCCCTGCTGATCGTGGCCGGCGCCGGCTCGGGCAAGACTCGGGTGTTGACCCACCGCATCGCCTATCTGCTCGCTACCCGCCGCGCCCGCAGTGGCGAAATCTTGGCGATCACGTTTACCAACAAGGCGGCCGCCGAGATGCGCGAACGGGTGGCTGGCCTCTTGGGTTCGGCGGCCGAGTATATGTGGGTGTCCACGTTCCATTCGGCCTGCGTGCGCATTCTGCGCCGTGAGGCGGCAACCTTGGGGCTTCGTTCTTCGTTTTCGATCTACGACCAGGCCGATTCGGTGCGGCTAGTTGGGCAGATCGCATCCCAAGAGGGCCTTGACCCTAAACGGTTTGCGCCGAAGAAGCTGGCCCACCGCATTTCGAGTCTGAAGAACGACTTGATCGACGCCGATGATTTCGGTCGCACCGTTGATCGGGTTGACAGCGCTGACGCGGTGCTGGCTAACGTGTACGGCCGCTACACGGATTCGCTGCGTACCGCCAACGCCATGGACTTCGATGATCTGATCATGAATACGGTTGCGCTCATGCAAGCATTCCCGGGTGTGGCAGAGCACTACCGCAGACGGTTCCGCCATATCTTTGTGGACGAGTACCAAGACACCAATCAGGCGCAGTATGTGTTGATAAGAGAGCTGGCTGGGGTCGGAGCCGACACCGAGGTGGGCGAGGGGATTCCGCGCGCGAATTTGACGGTGGTGGGGGACGCGGACCAGTCGATCTATGCGTTTCGCGGTGCCACTATCCGCAATATTGTGGAGTTTGAGACGGACTACCCCGACGCTACTACGATCTTGTTGGAACAGAATTATCGGTCCACCCAGAATATTCTGACCGCCGCCAATGGCGTCATTTCGCAGAATGCTGGGCGGCGCGAGAAGAATCTGTGGACGGCGGGCGGGGACGGCGCGAAGGTTATCGGCTATGCCGCCGATTCCGAATCGGACGAGGCTCGTTTCATTGCGGAAGAAATCGACCGCCTCGTGGCCGATAACGACCGCAGGCCGGGAGATTTCGCTGTCTTCTATCGCACCAATGCACAATCTCGGGCATTGGAAGAGCAGCTTATGCGGTTGGGGCTGCCCTACCGCGTGGTCGGGGGCACTCGCTTCTACGATCGCCGCGAGGTTCGCGACGCGCTGGCCTATTTGAGGGCTTTGGACAATCCCGATGACACGGTGTCTGTTCGGCGCATCTTGAACGTTCCTCGCAGAGGTTTGGGTGGCAAGTCGGAAGCGGCAGTCGCGGCCTATGCGGCGGCGCACGGGATCTCTTTTGGCGCGGCCCTGCGCCAGGAGATCCCGGGCCTGACTACGAGGTCCGTGAACGCCATCGGCGGCTTTGTGAAACTGATGGATGCTTTGCGGGCGCTGGTCGAAGAAGGGGTGGGGCCGGCGGAGATACTAGACCGGGCGTTGGCCGATTCGGGGCTGGTGGCAGAACTCGAAGCGTCCGACGACCTTCAGGAACGCGCCCGCGTTGAGAACCTGGCGGAGTTACACGCCGTGGTCGTGGACTTCGAGCGTGCGGAGCCCGGTGCCTCCCTTGGCGACTTTCTTGAGCGGGTGGCGCTGGTGGCCGATTCGGATCAGTTGCCGCTCGACGGCGAGGCCGCGGAAGGTGCCGTTACGCTGATGACGCTTCACACGGCCAAGGGCCTTGAGTTCCCGGTCGTGTTCGTAACCGGTCTAGAGGATGGCACGTTGCCGCACGTGCGTTCGCTCGCCAATCCGGATGAGTTGGCCGAGGAACGCCGCTTGGCATACGTTGGCCTGACTAGGGCAAGGGAATGTCTTTACCTTTCACGCGCAACGGCCCGCACCACGTGGGGGCGTCCACAGGAGTTCCCGCCTAGCCGCTTCTTAGGCGATATCTCACCGTCCGTTCTGGAATGGCGCCGGGAGGAATCTAGTACCGAACTCCTGCGGACGATGCCGGCGCCCGGCTGGAGTAGGCCTTCGGGGCCCGCAGTGGGAGTGAGTAGGGCGGCCAAGGAGGGTACGCCATCGTTCGGATCCGCTAACGCCAGGCCCGAGGCGGACATTCCGAGCCTGAAGGTGGGGGATCAGGTAACCCACGACGCATACGGACTGGGCACCGTAGTTGCCCTAGAGGGAAAAGGTCTCAGGGCGGTGGCGCGAATCGAATTCCCGAGCGAAGGGGTGAAACGGTTGGCCCTGCGGTTCTCCCCGGTAACAAAGCTCTAATGAGGCTTCGCCTTGGCGGGCTCGCCTCGGACCGCCGAGTCTCTGGCCGGATCCATATAGAGCTCTTGGCTATTGGGACTGCGGCTGGCCGCATCGCTATAGAGGTTTCGGTCATTAGATCGAACCGAGACGCTGGATTCTGGCGATCTCCGTAGCCAAAAGCTCTATCGATGTGAGCGCGCACGGCCCGCTATTGACCAATAGCTCAATCGATGCGGCCCGCGCCGGCCGGCCCGAACTAGCCGAGCTGAACGGCCCGAACTGGCCCGAACTGGCCGAGCTGAACGGCCCGAACTGGCCGCGCTGAACCGGCTGGCCCGAACTGGCCGCGCTGAACCGGCCGGCCCGAACTGGCCGGGCTGAACGGCCCGAACCGGCCGAGCTGAACGGCCGGCCCGAACTGGCCGCGCTGGACCGGCCGGACTGAACGGCCCGGACTGGCCGGCCCGAACCGGCCGGTTGTGTTCGGGCCGGGCCGCACTGAACGGGCTGGCGCGCGCCTGGAGGACGCGATCATCGTCCGGCTTTCCCGGATGCCCTGAATCTCCTTCGTGGCGCCGGCGTCGTTGGCGTAGGGCCGTAGCGCCAAGCTCTTGCTCCGCCGAGAAGATGCGCCGTGACCACGACACATACGGTGCAACCACCCGCTGTCGGGACTGCGGCGCCCTCGCAGCGTGCACGAAGGGCGAACTTGACGCGCAGCTTACTCAGCGATAACGGCGCGATGACGGCGCGATGAGTGTGCGATAGGGTGCGGGCCATGGCCGATACCGACGTGGAAGCGCGTCTGCGCACCGCTTTGACCACGCTCATCCTCGATGAGTATTCCCTTCTTGAGAACATTCGCTTACCCCTTCCCGCCTCAGAGCGGGTTGTCGCCCATCAGATCGGCTGGCGCTTGCGGACCGAGTACGACCGGTCCTGGGATCTCGACGTCGAGTACCACCGGGTGGGTCATGGGGCGCCGCCTTCGCAGTCTTCCCCCGACCCGGACCGCCGGCCGGTTGATATCTCCGTACACCACCGTGGGTTGCGGGGATCGGCACACAACTTGCTAGTGCTCCAGCTTAAAGTCGGCGGGATTTCCAGCTTGCACCGAGAGGTCGAACGGCTGCGGCTGACGGCCGAGCACTACCGCTACCGCCACGGCGTGCTGCTGGACCTGGGCTTGGAGATGGGCGCCGACCCGGGCAGCCCCCCGGTGCTGGTGTGCCCGGCCTGGCTGTGGCTCGACGCCGAGTCCGAGGAG
>JAIRXV010000429.1 GCA_031268115.1 Bifidobacteriaceae bacterium | reverse complement strand
AAGTCGAGGGCACCGAAGTTCGAAAACATCAGCGCCCTAGCTATCAGTAGCCCGACATCGCCGATCCGGTTGGCGATGAACGCCTTCTTGGCGGCCACCGCGTAGTCGAGGCGATGGTTCCAGAAGCCGATCAGCAAGTACGACGCCAACCCGACACTTTCCCAGCCAACGAACAGGCACAGGTAAGAGTTTGCCAGGACCAACAGGAGCATCGCCGCGACAAAGAAGTTGAGGTAGGCGAAGAAACGCCGGCGGTCGCGGTCATGAGCCATGTACGCAACCGAGTAGACGTGAATCAGTCCACCGACAAACGCGACCAACAATACAAACGAGAGGGACAGCGGATCGATTCGCAGTCCGGCGTCCAGACTCAGGCCGCCGTCGGCGCCCGGAATCCACGCGAAGAGCTGCACATCCACCACGCGATCGGCCGCATCTCGACCAAGGATGTCGATAAATCCAATCAGCGCGATAACGAACGAGGCGGCTGGTGCGGCGACACCAAGCAAATGGCCCCACCGGTCCGATTTGCGTCCCGCAAGCAGCAAGATCGCAGCCGAAATCAGTGGGATGGCTATGACCCAGGGCATCAGGGACAGGGAAGTGGTCAATGTCATGTCAGTGCCTCAGCAGATTCTCATCGTCGGCGCTCACCGTGCGCCGGGCTCGGAAGAGGGCGACGATGATGGCCAGGCCCACAACCACCTCCGCGGCTGCCACCACCATGACGAAGAAAGCGATGACCTGGCCGCCCACGTCGCCATTCTGGCGGGCGAACGCCACAAACGCGAGGTTCGCGGCGTTGAGCATCAACTCGATGCCCATGAACATGATGATCGCTCCGCGCCGGACCAACACTGTCGTGGCGCCGATGACGAACAGCACGGTGGCAAGGACAAGGTACAGGGTCATGACTCGCCTCCCTCGTTGGGTTCGGCCGGCTCGGCCGGTTCAGTCGGTTCAGTCGGCTTGGCCGGATCGGCCGGTTCGGTGGGCTCGGCCGGTTCAGTCGGCTCGGCCGGGCTGACCGGTTCTGCCGGCTCGGTGGGCTCGGCCGGCTCAGTCGGCTCAGCCGAGCTGGCCGACTCGGCCGGCTCAGGGGATTCGAGCTGTAGCGCCGGCTGCTCGAACGCCGTGACCTGGCGGACCTGGCCGCGGCTCCGGACCGCCTCAGGCACCGATGCCGGAAGGGAACGCCCGGCGGCATCGATGGCCGGCACATCCACGGCGTTGCGCCCGGCGTAGACGCCTGGCGCGGGCAGCGGCGTGAGCTGGGTTCCGGCCTTGAACCGCGCAATGGACAGTTCCCGCTGAGTCCGCTTCGGCGTCAACCGGGTCCGGTGTGTCATGACCACGGCGCCCAACGCGGCGACCACCAGCAATGTTCCCACTAGCTCCAACGTGAACGGATAGTCCGTAAATATCGCTTCCGCCACCGCGCCTGGATTACCGCCGGATTCACTCTCAGGAATCCCGACCGGGTTTGGCAGCGTGGCCCGCAACACCGCCCCCGCTAGAACGACAGCCAGTCCCAAGGAGAAAACGACCGTCGCCAAACGCTGTCCTCGGATGGTCTCGGCGAACGAATCGGCCACATCGACACCCACCAACATCAGCACGAACACGAACAGCATCATCACGGCCCCGGTGTAGACCACTACCTGGGCCACTCCCAGGAAAGGCGCGTCCAGGGCCACGTACAGCACCGCGAGGCAAATCATAGTGGTGGCCATGCAAACCGCCGCATAGACGGCGCGCTTAGCGAAAATCAGTGCCGAGGCCGAGGCGACCATGATCGGCGCCACGATCCAAAACAGGACGGTCTCGGCGGTGGACATGGCGTCGGTTGCCAATTCGACCACTTCGGGGTTCATCGCGCGCTCGTCCCTTTCTCGGCGGTGACGGCCGCCGCAGCGGGCAACGTCGGATCCTCCGGCCGGCGGTCGCGGACCCATTCCACCTGCTCAGGATCGGGTCCTGTGACTTTACCGGCGTAGTAGTCGGTATCGACGGTATCCGCCGCCATGGGGTGGGGCGCCGCCAACTGGCCGTCCGCCATCGGCGCCAGCAGCTGCTCCTTGTCGTAAATGAGGCCTGAACGCGAGGGGCCGGCCAGTTCATAGTCGGTGCTCATGGTCAACGCCCGTGTTGGGCACGCCTCGATGCACAGGCCACAGAAGATGCACCGCAAATAGTTGATCTGATAGACCGCGCCGTAGCGCTCACCCGGTGAGTATTGGGCCTCAGGCGTGTTCTCGCCCGCCTGGACAAATATCGCATCTGCTGGGCACGCCCACGCACACAATTCGCAGCCCACGCAGCGTTCCAACCCGTCGGCGTAGCGATTCAATTGGTGCCGGCCGTGGTAGCGCGGGTATGGCTCGATTTTCTCGAACGGGTATTGCTCAGTGACCGGTTTAGAAAACAGAGTTCGCAGAGTCACGCCAAACCCTGCCCATGGCGCCACGCCGTTGGCAAGGAAGCCTTTGGGTTTACGTTCCCAGGTCAACGGTTCTTCGCTCACCGTGCCTCACCTTCTTCCGAGGTCTTGCTGGTTTCGGCCGGGCTGTCCCCGCCAGGCGGACCGCCGGGACCGTCCTGCTGCTGTGCCACGTCGAGGACGATGGCGGTAGTCGCCATGGCTGCCCCTGGCACCACGGGCAGCTCTTGACCGGGCAACGGCGGGACGGGATATCCACCCTCATAGGGATCGAAGGGGATTGATTCGGGAGGAGACTCCGTCTCCTCTTCGGTGGCCCCTTGCGGCCAGTACCACATGATCGCGAAGAGCACCCAAATACCCGATAGGAGTGGCACGAACCACTCGTTGAAGTGATAGGTGGTGAACGTGTCCACGGCTTTGACTGCCGTGACCACCACAACCCATGCGATCGCGATTGGCAGTAGCATCTTCCAGCCGAGCTTCATGAATTGGTCATAGCGGAAGCGGACCAGCGTGCCGCGCACCCAGACAAACAGGAACATCATTGCCCAGACCTTGATGAGGAACCAGATCACGGTCCACCAGCCCGTGTTCGCCGCTCCGTCGCCAATCAGGCTGAGCGGCCACGGGGCCCGCCAACCCCCCAGGAACAAAGTGGTGGCAACAGCGGACACGTTGAGCATGTTGATGTATTCGGCGAGGAAGAACCACGCGAATTTCATCGACGAATATTCGGTCATGTACCCCGACACGAGCTCGCCTTCGGCCTCGGGCAGATCGAACGGCAAGCGATTGGTCTCTCCAATCATGGAGATCACATACAGGATAAAACTCGGCATGAGGACCACCACATACCACAACCGGGTTTGGCCCACCACAATCGCAGACGTTGACATCGAACCCGAGACGATGAACAAGGTCACCAGACTCATGCCCATAACCAGTTCGTAGGAAATCACCTGCGCGGTGGAACGCACCGAACCGAGCAGCGAATACGTGGAGCGGGAGGACCAGCCGCCAAGCACGATCCCGTAGACTCCGACGGAAGCAATGGCCAGGATATACAGCACGGAGACGGGGAAATCGGTCAACTGAAGCGGGGTCGCAAAGTCGGTAAACGGAATGGTTACCCGCGCCCCCATCGGTATGACAGCAAACACCATGAGCGAAGCGAACACCGAGATCATCGGAGCAACGACATAAATCAGTTTGTCCGCCCGGCTAACGTTCATGTCTTCCTTGAGCAGGAGTTTCATGGCGTCGTAGACGGCCTGAAGGAGGCCGAGCGGGCCGCGGACATTGGGGCCGACCCGGGACTGCATCCGGGCCACTAGCCGGCGCTCGAACCACAGGGCAAACAAGACGGACACTAGGGCGAACACGAGGATTAGGACGGCCTTGATCGCAACGATCCAACCGTTGTCCGCGCTGAAGTTCGCGGGTTCGGGCAGGTCGCCGGCCGCTTGGGCCAAAGTGGCCAGGCCGTTCGAAGCGGTCATCGTCCCGCCTCCTCTTCTGCTTGAGCCACTGCTTCGATTTGGACGATCCCGTCGCTCACCCCGAGGGTGGCGCGGACCTGACAGCCGGGAGAATTGGTTGGGAGCCAAACCACCCGGTCGGGGATGTCCTCAATGCGCAATGGCACGGTGATTGCCCCGGCCCCGGTGGACACGCGAACTTGGCTGCCTGGGGCAGCGTCGATCTCGAATGCGGTGGAGCTAGACACAACGGCGTAAGGCGCTTTGGCGGTTGCCGCCATATGCGGTTCGCCTGCTTGGAGGCGCCCCGCGTCGAGGTGCAGATGCCACGTGGCAAGAAGGGCCTGGCCAGCTGCGGGCTTCGGGTGCAAAGCGGGCGGGGCGGCGGCCGGCGGGGCCGGTTGCTGTTTGTCGGGCGGGGCCTTGGATGTCAGCGCCTCGCCTAGGACTGCGTGAATGGCGCTCAAAGACAGGTCCACCGGTACACCCAAGCGGGCAGCGAGTGCCGTCAGCACTCTCGCATCGGACAGTGCCGTGGTGACCAGAAT
>JAIRXV010000425.1 GCA_031268115.1 Bifidobacteriaceae bacterium | reverse complement strand
TCGGGTTCGACATTCGCTTTGGGCCGCCGCCAGGCACGTGATTTCGGCTCTTTGTCGATGGACAGGTCTTCTTCTGGCTTCTCATCGGCAGCCTCCGATGCTGGCCCAGCCTTCGGGGTATCGCTGAGCGGCCGCGCGGAGCCGGGCGGCGGAGTCTTCCTTGGGGTTCTGCTCAAGGCGGCGCGCTGGTCAGCCTTATCTTCTTGGCCCTGGTCAGGCCTGGCCTCAACCGCCTCGACCGCCATCGCTTCCAGCTCAGGCTCGCTGGCTTCGGGTCGGCCCGGCTCCCCCCGCTCCGCCGGCTCCGGCTCGACTGGCTCTGGCTCGACCGCATCGGCCTTGAGTGCCTTGGCCGGCTGCCGCCTGGGTTTGGGTAGTTCAGACCCGTCGAGCGCCCCGGCGGCGTCGATGGCGGCCGTGGGTGTCGCGCGGCGCCGCCGGTCGGTGCGCGCTCTGGCGGGCGCTGCGTCTGGTTCGTCGCCGGCCCGCTGAGGCACCGGAATACCGTTCGACTCCTCTTCTTCACCGGGGGCCGGGACGGCCGATCCGGAAGGTCGAGCGGCCGAAGCGGTGCGGGTCGTCTTGGTTCGTGCCGGGGGGCGTTTCTTGGGGGGGATCACCGGGGGTGCGGTTGGCCCGGCCCGCCTGGGCTCGCCTTGTGGTGCCTCGTCGTTAGCGGCTTTGGGCTTGTCCGTGCGCCTGGGTGTCTTCTCGGAGGCAGTGTCGGGCGCTATTCCGCCCTTCCCCGGATCCGGCGCGCCGGCCTCTTCGCCGTCGGGGTCGCCATCGTCGGCGTCCACGGCCGGGTCACTGGTCAGACCATCTTGCGATGGAGCCTGCGATTCTGAGGGGAGATCGGGGCCCTGTCCGCTGGTGACGCCGTCCGCTTGCTCGGTCTCGATGGTCATGCCTCTCCTTGCCAGGCTTGGGTCGGGTCGATGGTTCAGGCTACCGGCTCAGCGTCGTCCTCGCGCCCGCCTGCGGGTGGATCTGCACTCACTGGCGCCTGAGCGGCAGGCGCCTTGGCGGATTCGTCTTCGCCTTCGGGCACCTCCGGCTCGGGGTTGCGAGCCACCGCGATGATGTAGTCGGGCTTGTCCGGTTTGGCGAAAACCACCCCCATCGTGTCCCGGCCCTTGGCCGGTACTTCTTCCACCCGGGAGCGGACCACCTTGCCGGAGCGCATAATCACCATGACCTCATCGGTCTCCTCGGTGATCATCGCTCCGACCAGATCGCCTCTCTCTTCCGCCAGTCGCGCCACTTTGATTCCGAGGCCGCCTCGGCCCTGGACCCGGTACTGCGCCACTGGCGTGCGCTTGGCAAAGCCGCCTTCTGTGACAACGAACACATCTGCGTTGTCCCTTGCCACGTCCATCGCCAGGAGCTCGTCCCCTGGCCGGAAACGCATTCCCGTGACCCCAGAAGTGGCCCGGCCCATCGGCCTCAAGGCTTCGTCTGTGGCCGCGAACCGCAACGATTGACCCTTCCGAGAGACGAGCAGCAGATCGCTCCACGAATCGGCCAGCCGGGCCGCCACAACCTCGTCCGGCTCACCCGCATCGTCGTTGCGCAGGTTGACCGCGATGATCCCTCCAGCCCTAGGAGAGTCGTATTCAGCCAAGCGAGTCTTCTTGACCAGGCCGCGCTTCGTGGCCAACACAAGGTAGTGGGCCTGAGAGTAGTCGCGGATCGCCAGCACTTGGGCTATGCGCTCTTCCGGTTGGAACGCCAGCATGTTGGCCACGTGCTGCCCCTTGGCGTCCCGGCCGCCTTCAGGCAGTTCATAGCCCTTTGCCCGATACACCCGTCCGAAGTTTGTGAAAAACAGGAGCCAATGGTGGGTGGTGGTTGTGAAGAAGTGTTCCACCACATCGTCTTCACGTAACTGTGCCCCTTTGATTCCTTTGCCTCCGCGGCGCTGGGACCGGTACAGGTCGGTCTTGGTCCGCTTGGCGTAGCCGCCCCGCGTGATGGTAACTACCACCTCTTCTTCGGGGATCAGGTCCTCGTCGTTGACCTCTCCGTCGAAAGGCAGGATGCGCGTTCGCCGTTCGTCGCCATACTTTTCGACTATCTCAGCCAACTCCTCTGAAACAATCGACCTCTGTCGCTCGGGGCTAGCCAAGATATCCGTGTAATCTGCGATTCTCGCTTCGATGGCCTGTGCCTCGTCCAGAATCTTTTGCCGCTCCAGCGCCGCCAGGCGCCGAAGTTGCAGGTCGAGGATCGCGGACGCTTGGATTTCATCCACACCCAGGAGGGACATGAGCCCGGTCCTGGCCTCCTCCGCGCTAGGTGAGCGCCGAATCAGTGCGATTACCTGGTCTAGCTGATCCAAGGCCCGTAGGAGCCCGCGCAAAATGTGGGCCCTCGCTTCGGCTTCGCGCAACAAGTAGCTGGTGCGCCGCACAACAACATCCAGCTGATGGGCAGTCCAGTGCCGCACAAAGGAATCGAGTTTGCGTGCCCGGGGTACGCCATCGACCAGCGCCAACATGTTGGCACCGAACGTTTCCTGCAATTGGGTGTGCTTATAGAGGTTGTTTAGCACCACCTTGGGTACGGCATCGCGTTTGAGCACGATCACGAGACGCTGCCCCGTCCGTCCGGAAGTCTCGTCGCGCAAATCGGCGATCCCTTGAACTCGACCCTCTTTGACTAGTTCTGCGATACGCGCCGCCAAGCGGTCGGGGTTGACCTGGTAGGGCAGTTCGGTTACCACCAGGGAGGTGCGGCCGGCCGTCTCCTCGACCTCGACCACGGCACGCATGATGATCGAACCGCGGCCCGTCCGATACGCGGCCTCAGTGCCGCGCCGGCCCAAGATATAGGCTCCAGTCGGAAAGTCGGGACCGGGAATGAGCCCGATCAGTGCCTCTAGTAGCTCTTCGTTGCTGGCTTCTGGGTGGTCGAGATGCCACTGAACGCCCTTCGCGACCTCCCGCAGGTTGTGCGGCGGGATGTTAGTCGCCATACCAACCGCGATCCCGGCCGAACCGTTAACCAGCAGGTTCGGAAAACGAGACGGTAGAACGGTGGGCTCCTTGGTCCTCCCGTCATAGTTGTCCTGGAAGTCCACCGTGTCGCGGTCGATGTCCCGGACCATTTCCATGGCCAGCGGCGCCATCTTGCATTCTGTGTACCGCGGCGCCGCGGCCGGATCGTCGCCGGGCGAACCGAAGTTCCCTTGCCCGTGTACCAGCGGGTAGCGCAGCGACCAGTCCTGGGCCAGACGGACCAGGGTGTCGTAGATCGCCGTGTCGCCGTGCGGGTGGTACTGCGCCATAACGTCGCCCACAACCCGCGAACACTTTGAAAAGGCCCGGTCCGGCCGGTAGCCGCCGTCGTACATCGCGTAGACAACCCTGCGATGCACCGGTTTCAGCCCGTCGCGGATGTCTGGCAGCGCCCTTCCGACGATGACGCTCATCGCGTAGTCGAGGTAGGAGCGGCGCATCTCCAGTTGGAGGTCCACCGGCTCGATTCGGTCGATGGTCTCCCCGGAAACGATGGCCGGCGATTCGAGTGGCGGTTCGGTCACGGGTCCTCTTTCGTTGGGGGGCCGGGCCTGAGTGCCCGGCAGGAGTCGGGATTCTAGATGTCGAGGAAACGAATGTCGTGGGCGTTGCGTTGGATGAAGGCCTTACGTGCCTCTACGTCCTCCCCCATTAGGATCGAGAACGTTTCGTCGGCGGCCGCCGCTGATTCCATTGTGATCTGCAGCAACGTGCGAGTCTCTGGATTCATGGTGGTGTCCCACAGCTCGGAATAATCCATCTCGCCAAGACCTTTATACCGCTGGATACCGTTCTCTTTGGGTATCCGTTTCCCAATTGCCCCGCCCGCCGCCAACAGTCCGTCGCGTTCCTTGTCCGAGTAGGCGAACTCGTGTGCGGCACCGCTCCATTTGATTCGGTACAGCGGTGGCTGGGCTAAGAACACGTGCCCGTGATCGATTAGCTCCGGCATATATCGGAAAAGGAGTGTGAGTAGGAGCGTCTGGATGTGCTTGCCATCCACGTCCGCATCGGCCATCACCACGATCTTGTGGTACCGCAGCTTCGTCAAATCGAAATCTTCGCCGATGCCGGTCCCGAAGGCCGTAATCAACGCTTGGATTTCGGCGTTGCTCAGCGCGCGATCGAGCCGGGCCTTTTCGACGTTGAGGATCTTCCCTCGGATCGGCAGGATTGCTTGTGTCGCCGGGTTGCGTCCGCGTACCGCTGAGCCGCCCGCCGAATCGCCTTCGACAATAAAAACCTCAGAGACCGCAGGATCGGAGCTTGAGCAGTCGCGGAGCTTCCCTGGCATACCGCCGGATTCGAGGAGGCCCTTGCGGCGGGTCGCCTCGCGGGCCCGGCGGGCCGCCAGCCTCGCCTGAGCCGCTTGGAGGGCCTTGCGGATGATGTCCTTCGCCTCAAGCGGATGCGAGTCGAGCCAATCACCGAAACGCTCGTTGACCACTTTCTGGACAAATGTCTTAGCCTCGGTGTTGCCTAGTTTGGTCTTCGTTTGGCCTTCGAACTGGGGTTCCTTCAGCTTGACTGAGATCACCGCGGTGAGGCCCTCGCGGACATCGTCCCCGGAGAGATTGTCGTCTTTGTCCTTGAGTAGACCCTTTTCCCGCGCATAGCGATTGACTAGCGAAGTCAGCGCCGATCTAAATCCCTCTTCGTGTGTGCCGCCTTCGGTCGTATTGATCGTATTGGCGTAGGTGTGAACGGATTCGGAATACGCGGTGGTCCACTGCATTGCGATCTCAACGGAGATCGTGGAGTCCGGGTCTTCGGCGTCGATGGAAATGATATCGGGGTTGACCACTTCGGCGGTCTTGGCCGCGTTGACATGCTCCACGTAGTCGATCAACCCGCGGTCATACCGGTAGGAAACGGTTCGGGCTGTCTCGGGCTCGTCTGGGGTGTGCTCGGAGGTCGTGTCGTGTTCGGGGCGGCGGTCGGTGAGGGTGATGGTCATCCCTTTGTTTAGGAAAGCCATTTGAGCAAACCGCAATCGCAGGGTCTCGAAGTCGAAGTCGGTGGTTTCAAAAATCTTCGGATCTGGCCAAAACGTGATTTGTGTGCCGGTCCGCTCCGTTGGCGCTCCTTCGACCAGCGGTGAGGTCGGTTCACCGTGATCGAACGCCATCGACCATGTGGCGCCATCGCGCCAAACGAGCGCTTCAAGACGCCGAGACAGC
>JAIRXV010000027.1 GCA_031268115.1 Bifidobacteriaceae bacterium | reverse complement strand
GCGCTGCAAGCGTTGGTCGATTCCGCTGCGGGGCTGACAACGGCCGGTTACACCGCCGATTCCTGGGCGTTGGCCACCTCGGCGGTGACGGCCGCGAGAACGGTTCTTGCCAATCCGGCCGCGAGTCTGGCCGAAGTCCAAAAGGCAACATCGGACTTGGCCAAAGCGCTGGCGGGACTGATCGTGGTCCCGCTTGAGTCCGATTCCGTCGCGGTCACAGCGGTCAAGGCCGGCCAGAAATCGCTGGTCTTGGTCAAGGGCCAAAAGCTGCGACTCGCCGCGAACGCCTACACGGCTCAGGGCGCCACGGTTTCTGTGACGTGGAAGTCCTCGAAGAGTTCGGTCGCCACCGTCAATTCCAAGGGCACAGTCACCGCCAAGAAGGCCGGCAAGTCGGTTCTGACCGTATCCGCGGGCGGGAAGAAAGCCACGGTCAACGTGACCGTGTTGGCAAAGAAGAGCAATGCCAAGGTGACCTCCGTCACGGCGAACGTGCCGAAGACTCTCGCAGTCGGTGCCGCCGCATCGGTTTCCGCCACCTACAAGTCGGCGAAGGTCGCGAAGGTGAAGGTCGCATACAAGTCCTCGGCACCCGGCGTCGCCGCCATCGATAGTGCCGGACGCCTCGTTGCCAAGGCCCCAGGCACAGCGAAGATAACGGTCAAAGCGGGAACCAAATCCAAGGCCTACACCGTCACCGTGGTGTAAGCCGGGCTAAACCTAGGAGGCCGGGCGACAGAGCGGCCGACGACTGCGTCAACTGGATCGGCGCAGACCGCGCTGACCAGTTGAAACGCAGCAGCTAACATTCCTAGGACGGTGCTGAAAAGCACCGTCCTAGGAGGCCGTCGGACAAAGCCGTTTTGCCGATGACCACAACGCTTGGACCTGCGGCGATAATTTGCGAAAATGCCGGACTCAGGCATTGTCCGACAGTCTCTTAGAATGCTACTGCCACGTTTCGTCTGGTCCGGGCTTCGCCCTCGCCAGCTAACGCGGTCGTCAACCGCCGAATCTCACCGTGCGCCCACCCAGGGCGGCAGTTAGTCGGTCGATTGCGTTCTCGGCGCCCACATTATGACCCGTGCGTTGATGCGCACCGGGCCCCCAAATGCCGCAATACGCCCAGAAGGTGGGGTCGGCGGAAGGGATTGGGCCGGCATCGTCCCCGTGGGTTGCAAACGGGGTCACCCACAGCGGCACCTCCCGGACGATGCCGTTCAGAGACTCCAACAGTTCCCCCAACGCCGCGAGGGGCACCGCGACCTCCCGAAACACGCGCGGGGCGCCCGGCTGCCAACGCGCCAACCGTTCCAGCAGTTGGGCCGGGTTGGGGCTGTCCATGAGCGCGTCGAGGCGTGCGTAAACGCTTGGGGTGCGTAGGCGCGCCGGCCACGCCCGGCGGACACCGCGATGCGCTAACCCGTAGTGGAAGGAGCGCCAGAATCCGTCCGGCTCCCATCGTTGCAGGTAGTCCGTCATCGTCAGCAGATCGGAGGCGCCGGGGCTCAGGGTGGCCGCGTAAGGTGGCCCACCCCGGTCGTAATGCGATGGGCTGACAGCGTGAAGGGGTGCCTCGGCCCCCGTAACCGCACGTCCGAGCGCGATGGTATAGGTGTTAGCGCGGACTGTTGCCTCCACGAACTGCACCGGTTGCCCCTCCCACGTTGCCTCGTGGGCGATGACGGCCAACGCCGCGGCCAGGTCCCTGGCGTTTGGCAGGCCTACCGTGCGGGTGACCACGAAATCCTCCGCTTGCACCAAACGGATGCGCGCCGCCACGATGAAGCACTCGCTGGGCCCTTCGCGGCCGACGATTCGGTGGAACAGATCGGCGTGCGGGCCACTTGGACTTGCGGCGACGATCGCGCCAGACGGGGTGAGTAGGTGCAGCTCGGTCACGCTGGCCGCGAAGGTACCAGTGGCGAACGACGACGATCCCACGGATTCACGGGTGATGGCGCCACCCAGAGTGCGCGCGGCGGGGGCCGGGGTGGTGAGGGGCATCAAACCCCGGTGTACGAGCGTTGCCACGACCCGGGCAAGGGGGCAGCGACCCTGGACTAAGGCGGTGAGGGAACCGGCATCGACACTGACCACACCCGTGAGACCCCGAGTCGCCAGGCGGTCCATCAGGGCGGGAATTGAGGGGACACCGGGCGATGGGTCGTCCGGGTGGCCGGACCGGGTGGCACCCGATCCGGCCGCATAGACCGAGGCGACGAGTTCGCCGATGGCGGCCGTATGGGTCCCGAAGCCGACCACCGGGGGCGGGGTCTGGCCAGGCATGGGGTCCACCTTAGCGACCGACTCAACGACAGGTGGCACATGTGTTGTTATGCGCGAATATGTCGGGATAGACTGGCGCCTGCCGTGCACATCGGTGTGCTTTTGGTAGTTTCCCGCCGAGCGGACGGTGCCCGTACCGGCCTCCATGCAGGGCACTCACCTGCGGGGAGGCGTGACATCGAGGCTAAGAAAGGAAAGCGCCCATGACAGCAAAACAAACACATGCGATCCTTGGGGTCGCTTGCGCAGCTGCCTTGACTCTGGGTCTAGGGGTCGTGGCGGAAGGTCCAGCGAACGCAGCCCCAGGAGATCCCGTACCTTCTCTGGTAGCCGTCCAGAAGGTCGAGGGGATAGCGGACGATTTCATACAGGGGGTGGATGTGTCCTCCGTCCTCTCGTTGGAGGAGAGCGGGGTCAGGTTCTACGACAGGAACGGCCAAGTGGCAGACCTGTTCCAAGTCCTCGCCGATGGCGGAGTCAACTACGCCCGGATCCGCATCTGGAACGATCCTTGGGACGCTGAGGGCCGCGGCTACGGCGGCGGCAACACGGACGTGGCCAGGGCCGCGATCATGGCCAAGCGAGCCACCGACGCGGGTATGAAAGTGCTGCTCAACTTCCATTACTCCGACTTCTGGGCCGATCCCGGCAAACAGATGGTTCCCAAAGCGTGGCAGGGCTTCAGCGTCGAACAGAAAGCCACCGCGATCTACGAGTTCACCAAGGCATCTGTCCGCTCGATCCGCGCGGCCGGCGGCAATGTCGCCATGGTGCAGATCGGCAACGAAACCAACGGCTCGATTTGCGGCGTCTCTTCTAGCGGCACCGGCGGCCAAGCCAACTTCACGTCCCTGATCAAGGCCGGGGCACGAGCTGTCCGCGAGGTCGATCCAGGCATCCTTGTCGCGGTTCACATCTCCGATCCGCAGCGTTCCGGAGCATATGCGGCCTTCACCAAGATGCTCGACGATTACGACGTCGACTACGACGTTTTCGGCTCCTCCTACTATCCGTTCTGGCACGGCACAATCGCCAACTTAACGTCCCAGTTGGCCACGATCGCAAACACCTACAACAAGCGGGTCGCTGTTTTCGAGACGTCCTATATGTTCACAACGAACAACGGCGACGGCTGGAGCAACACCGGTTCGGCCACGGCCCCCTGGACGCCCGCGCGCATCCAGACACAGGCCGACTTCATCCATGACATCGTCGCTGGTATAGCCGGAATTGGAGCCAAGGGTGCGGGCGTGTTCCTGTGGGAGCCAGCTTGGATCCCGGTGGGGACCACCGCCGCCGCGAACCGCCCGCTATGGGAGCAATACGGCAGCGGCTGGGCCACCAGCTATGCCGCTGAATACGATCCGAACGATGCCGGGCAATGGTTTGGCGGCGGCGACTGCGAACACCGCGCCCTATTCGACTATTCGGGTAATCCCCTGCCGACCGCAGACATCTTCAACCTCTTGCGCACGGGCAGCACCCAGGTGACGATTGTGGGCGCAGCTTCGCCTACCGTCACAGTGCCGGTTGGCGATTTCGCCGTGCCGAATGTGGTGGCAGTTGAATTGTCGAACGGTTCGACTCGTCTGCTCCCCGCCGTCTGGACGGCCGCGCAAGTCACCGCCGCGCGCAATGCGGGTGTCGGCACCTACACCATCGCCGGGTACGCCGGGCGCTACAACGGTGCCGTGGTGACAGGCGGCACCCCTGATGCGTTGGGCGTTGGGCGTGCGGTCACGTTGACTTTGACCGTTGTGCCCGCGCCAGTGGGTCCCCTTCAGGATCTGTACGACCAGAACGCCCAGCGGTTCGCCGCGGCGCCGAGCGGCTACACGGCCTCCACTTGGGGGGCCTTCGCCGCCGCGATGGAGAACGCCGAATCGGTCCTCGCCCAGACCCGTCCTTCGACTGCCGCCATAGACGATGCCGTAGGGACACTGGCCGCCGCCGCTGCGGCCCTTGAGCCGCGCGCCCAGGCCGAAGAGTTGGCGATCCTCGAATCCGCCGTCAACCTGTTTGCCCAATACGAAAGCAACGCCAGCTACTACACGGCGGCCAGCTTCGCGCGGATGGCATTGGCGCTGGCCGATGCTCGCGCGTTGCTCGCCAACCCGGCGGAAGTCTCCGCGACCGATCTCGCTGACGCGTTGGCGGCGTTCAACACCGCCGCCGCCGGACTCGTGGAGGCCGTCGACACCACGGTGTTGAACGCACTGATCGACGGCGCCAACGCGATCCTGGCCGAGCCCAGCAGCTATGTCTCGACGCACCTGCCCGGTTTGGCCGCGGCCGCCCAAGCGGCCGCCACGCTCCTGTCCGGTGGGGGCGAACTGACCGATGCGGCAGTCGCCACGGCCACCGACTCGCTCCTCTCCGCGATCCAACGCGTCCATCCGAAGGGCGATCCCGCTGCGGCCATAGCGTTGGTGGACTTCGTCGGCACGCTGGTCGAAGCCCAATACACGCCAACGTCCTGGACCCGCGTGGAGACGGCCGCCAGCGTCGCCGCCGCCCTCGCTGCCAGCGGCGACGCGTCGCTCTACGAGTTGGAGGATGCTGCCACCGAGTTGACGGACGCCATCGGCGGCCTCACTGTTCGTGCCGTCAAGGGCGGTCTCATCGAAGCCATTTCCATTGCGATGGCAATGACCGAAGTGCTGGATCACTTCGTGCCAAGCACAGTGGCCGGGCTGGCGTCCGCGCTCGATCGCGCGAACGCAGTGCGAGAGGACCTCAACGCTACGGACGGGCAGGTCGCGGCGGCCCGAACCGACCTGCTTACGTTACTTGCCGGCGCCCGCCTGCGCCCGCCCACCGCGGCGCAGGCGGGGACGATCCGGACGGCGCCTCTGGTGGCGCTTGCCGTGTTGCCGATTGAGACTCCAGTCGGCTCCGCCGACGGGGCGGAGGGGGCGGGCAGCGGCCTCGCCGGCGCGGCGTTGGGCGGCGCGGCATTGGGCGGCGCGGCATTGGGCGGCGATCGGGGCGGCGCATCGGGTGACGCAGTCGACGTTCCGGCCACCCCGTCAGGTGACGTTCCGGCCACCCCGTCAGGCGCCCCGATGGCCGTCGCGCCCGTGGCCGCTCCCAAGGTCGCACTGGCCGCGTCCAAACCAGTAGTCAAGGGGGTCAAGGCGGTAGGCAAACGCCTGCGCGCCGCAGTAAAGCTCTCGCAAGCTGGGACGGAACTCACCTACCGGTGGTACCGGGGGGGTAAACCAATCGCCAAGGCGGTCAAGGCGACCTACACGTTGACCAAAGCCGATCTTGGCAAGAAGATCCGGGTCAAGGTGACCGTGTCCAAACCCGGCTCCGATCCGGTGGCACGGGTCTCCGCGCCAACCGGCCCGATTCGCTGATGCCGCACCGAGAAGGCGCCCTCCCGCCAAGCTGACCGCTCTTTCCGCCCCGATCTCGGTCCCGGTCCACCGCCCTCCTCTCGCAGTGGACCGGGACCGGATAGGAACCGCGTCCGTTCGGAAGAGCAAAGCCTGGACCAGCTGAAACGCCGCAGCTGGCATCTGGGACCGCGGCGTTCCGGGCGCCGTTCCCGACAGACGCTTCACCCCGAACCGCCAACCCATCCCCCACTTTCCATCTCGGAAAGTCGACTCAAACGTCAGCAACGCGAACACCAAGCACGCCTAGGGTCCGGGACAATGGGCCGGTGAGTCCACGAGAGCCCCAAGGCGGCCGGCGGCCGCCCCGCGGTGAGGCGGTGCGACGGATGGCCGCGAGGGCCGGCATTGTCCTGCCGCAGATTGTCTACCCGCCGGCCTTGCCAGTTTCGAGGCGGCGCGAGGAAATCGCTTCGGCTATATACGCCAACCAAGTCGTGATTGTCGCCGGGGAAACCGGGTCCGGCAAGACCACGCAACTGCCCAAGATTCTGTTGGAACTGGGACGTGGGCGGGTGGGGCAAATTGGACATACGCAGCCGCGGCGGATAGCCGCGCGGACGGTGGCGGAGCGGATAGCCGAAGAGTTGGACACGCCGCTCGGGGAAGTGGTCGGTTACCAGGTTCGTTTCACCGATACATCCAGTGATTCCACAATGGTCAAAGTGATGACAGACGGCATTCTGCTGGCCGAAATCCAGCGAGATCCCCAGTTGTGGGCGTACGATACGATTATAGTAGACGAAGCCCATGAGCGCTCGCTCAACATCGATTTCCTCCTTGGATACCTCACTAACCTGGCACCGACGCGGCCGGACCTGAAGCTGATCATTACTTCCGCCACTATCGATTCGCAGTTGTTCGCGAAACATTTCGCGCACGATGGCGTTCCCGCCCCAATCGTAGAAGTCACCGGACGGACCTTCCCAGTGGAAATACGCTACCACCCCCTCGATGTTGAGCCGACGCCGTGGGATCAGCCGACAGGTATTGTCGAGGCGGTCCGCGAATTGATGCGCGAAGGGCCCGGGGACATTCTTGTGTTCTGCTCAGGCGAACGCGAGATCCGGGACGCTGCCGACGCCCTGGTAGACGATTTAGGTGCAGCCGTGGTCGGCAAGGCCAAGACGGGCCCGCGAGGCGGGGCCGGTACGGCGAACGTCGAGGTGCTGCCGCTATATACACGGCTTTCCGCGGCCGAGCAGCACCGGGTATTCGAGGCCCATGCCGCGCGGCGGGTTGTGCTTGCCACGAACATCGCGGAGACCTCGCTGACGGTCCCAGGAATCCACTACGTGGTCGATCCGGGCACCGCGCGCATCTCGCGCTACTCCAAGGCGACAAAAGTTCAACGCCTGCCCATCGAGGCGATTTCCCAGGCCAGCGCGAACCAGCGGGCCGGACGGTGCGGGCGCCTGGCAGACGGCATTTGCATCCGCCTTTACTCCGAGGAAGACTTCGGTGCCCGCCCGGAGTACACCGAGCCGGAGATCCTACGCACATCGCTGGCGTCGGTGATTCTGCGGATGATCGCGGTGGGGGTGGCGGCCTCGCCGACGGACATTTCCGCGTTCCCATTCGTGCAACCGCCAGACCCGCGCGGTGTGCGCGACGGAATGGCGCTCCTGGCCGAACTCGGAGCCATCGCCGCAGCGGATTCAGGCAAGGGAGGAAGCGCCAAGGCCGGGCCGCGGGGACGGATGGCCTTGACCGGCATCGGCCACACTATGGCGGAAATCCCAATCGACCCTCGTCTCGCGCGGATGATAGTGGAAGCCGGGAAGCTGGGGGTGGTGCGTGAGGCAACGATTCTAGCTGCCGCACTTTCGATTCAAGACGTACGCGAACGGCCAATCGACCGTCGCGGCGAAGCTGACGCCGCGCATGCCAGGTTCGCTGACTCGAAATCGGATTTCTTGACCTATTTAAATCTGTGGGAATACTTGCGCGATTCTCGGCGAGAACTATCGTCGAGTGCTTTTCGACGCGCCGTGCGAGCGGAGTTCCTCAACTATTTGCGTATTCGGGAATGGCAGGATTTGGTAACGCAGTTGCGGCGGATCGTCAAACCGCTGGGTTTGACGCCGGCGCCCCGCGGGGATATCTCCCGCCCGTCCGCACCCGGCGCTAACCCGCTCACTCTCACCTGGGATGCCTCCGCCATCCACCGGGCGCTCCTGCCAGGGTTGCTGTCGCAGATCGGGATGCGCGCTGACACCGCCGTGGGCTCCAAACCGGCCCCGGCCCGCGGCCCCGATGCCCGCGACCGCCGGTCTCGGCGTCCCAGCCGCAACGAATACGTCGGGGCGCGCGGCACCCGGTTCGCGATCTTCCCCGGCTCCCCTCTCTCCGTTTCTCCGCCCCCCTGGATCATGGCGGCCGAACTCGTTGAGACCTCCCGGCTGTGGGCCCGGGACGTGGCCGGGATCGACCCAGCGTGGGCGGAGGCGCCAGCCGGGGATTTGGTACGGCGGGTCTACGCCGAGCCGCGCTGGTCCGCGAAGCGGGGGGCCGCCATCGTCAGCGAGAAGGTGCTGCTGTATGGGTTGGCGATCGTTCCGTCGCGGGCCGTTCCGTTGGAGCGGACCGACCCAGGTCAGGCGCGGGAACTGTTCATCCGCCGCGCCCTGGTCGATGGCGAGTGGCGTACCCACCACCGCTTCTTCCACGCCAACCGGGAGCTGCTGGAGCAGGCCGAGCAGCTGGTTCAACGCACTCGGAACCGGTCCCTGGCCGTGGATCCTGAGGAGCTGTTCGCGTTCTACGACGCCCGCGTTCCCGCGTCCGCAACGTCGGCGCGACGGTTCGATGCCTGGTGGAAGAAGGCCAGAGGGCGCGATCCGGAGCTGCTGACGTTGAGCGTCGAGACGCTCGGCCCGCAGGCTCAGCCGCAGTTGGGACACGGATTCCCGGACGTGTGGATCGCTGGGGACTTCAGGCTTTCAGTGACCTACGAATTCGCCCCCGGCAGCGCGCGCGATGGCGCCACCGTCCACATCCCTATCGCGATCGCCAACCAGATTCCGCCCGACGGATTCGATTGGCAAGTCCCTGGCCTACGCGCCGATCTCGTGGCGGCGCTGATCAAGTCCCTCCCCAAACGCGAGCGGGTCCACCTCGTGCCCGCTCCGGACACCGCGCGGGCGGCTGTCGCCCAACTCGGGGAGATAGCGGATTGGCGCGAGCCTTCGGGACGCATCCCACCCTTGACCGAGGCGTTGGGAAAGGTGTTTCGCGAGACGAGGGACGTCATCGTCCCCCCGGAGGCCTGGAACTACGAGCGAGTGCCGGACCATCTCAGGTTGCGTTTCGCGGTTGAGAACCGGCGTGGGGAGACGATGGCGGCGGGACTGGACCTGGCGGCCGTAGTCCACCAGGCGGATCCGGAGATTCGTGAGGCTATTGCCGCGGTCGCTAAGGCCAGCGGATTGGAAGGCGGTCAGGAGCAGGCGGACGCGCCAACCGCGGACGATGCCGGCCCTCCCCCTGCCGGCGGCGCGGCGCCAGTCGCGGTGGCTTGGCCGGGGGAACGCGAGCGCGTGACCACGTGGGATTTCGGCGATCTGCCGAGTGAGATCCGCGTCGATGTGGGCGGCGGGGTGACCGCGCGTGGGTACCCCGCGTTGGTGGTCGAAGACGGCGCGGGGCCGCGGGGCGCTGAGGCCGAGCACGTTGCGCTGCGAGTGGTGACCGATCCGGCGCGGGCGGTGGACCAGCACGCCAGGGGCGTCCGGACACTGCTGTGTCGCGAGTTGGGGCTGCCCACCGGGCGGGTGACGAGCCGTCTGCCGGACCCGGCCAAGCTGGCGTTGGCGTCGTGGCGGGGTGGCAGCGTCGAGGCGCTGATCGGGGACATTCAGTCCGCAGCCGTGGACAGCTTGATGGCGGAGCAAGGCGGCGTTCCGCGAACCCAAGGCGGATATGCCATTCTGCGCGGGCACCTGCTGGACCGGCTTGAGGATCGGGTGTACCGGATTGCGCTCGCGGTGGCTGAGGTCCTGCGGGCGGTTCACGGCGTTGAGGTCAGGCTGGGGGACGGCACCGAAATGGCGGCACTGAACTCGGTGGCGGATATCCGCCGGCATCTCGACGCACTAGTGGCACCGGGTTTCGTGACCCGAGCAGGTGAGGAGCGGCTGCCCAGCTTGCGGCGCTACGCCGCGGCGGACGCCCAACGGCTGGACCATTTGGGCTCCACTAAGGCGCGCGAACAACAGGGCATTTGGCTGGTGGAGCAAATGTGGGAGGCGTACCGCGCAGCGGTCGTCGGATTGGCGCCTGGGGCGGTGGAGCCGCCGGCGCTGCGTGAAATCCCGTGGATGATCGAGGAGCTACGCGTCTCATTGTTCGCCCAGCAGTTGGGCACGGCCCACCCGGTTTCCGAGCAGCGAATCCGCCGCGCCATCGCGGCCGCGTCGACACGTGGCGAGCGGCGTTGACCCGGTGGCGAACGGTCATGGTCAGCCATCGTCCTTGCGATTCGCGCCAGCTATGGGATCGCCGGGCGGGGCGGCGCCCGAACGGTCTCCAACGGACTCCAGGTGTCTTCTCATTGCTCTAGCAATGGCCGCGGGGTCGGCCGAGGTGACGGCCTCCGCGATGGCGCGGTGCTCGGAGAGCGCTTCCAAGGCGTCCGAGATGCCATTCTCGATCGACTGGCGAACGCGATGGAGCTGGCCTTGAAGACTATCTGCCATCAGTTGGTAGAAACTGTTCCGGGTGTGTTCGAAGATGACAGCGTGGAAGCGAAGGTCCGCTTCGATCACGCTCCAAGATAGAGAACTGACTTCGCTCGGACCCAAGGCCTTGGCGAGTTGGTAGGCCTCAACGGCCGCATCTTGGTTGTGCAACGCGTCTTCGAGGTCGGTACGGAACGAATCGCCTCCGACAGTCGATGCTCTTACAACGGAGGCGACCTCGATAAGAATCCGAGCGTCTATGAGATCCCGCAATTGCGCAGGAGTAAGGGGGGCGGGGACTCGATAACCGCGGTGCGGTCTCCTCTCAACGAGGCCCGTGGCTTCGAGTTTCGCGAGAGCCTCGCGGACGGGTGTGGGTGAAACGCCCAATGCGTTCGCCAGTTCGTCGATGCGAAGGGTCTGGCCTGAGGCAAGATTGCCCTGAACCAGGATCTGCAGAGTTGCCTGGTAGACCCGTTCGCTCAGCCCTTGCGGATCCCGACGGGGCGATTCGGAGGGGCTGGCGCGCACCACGAGAGGATAGCTCTTCGCCCGACGGTCCGGCCACACGCCGACTCATGGCCGTTGTGCGGGTACGTCCACCCGAACGCCGCCTCGGCTGTTGAGCGGCGGTCGGTCCTCGGCGACGGCCCACCAACCCCTAGCGGCCCTGAGAGGGTCCCGACTCGCGGCGTATCCGAAATATAGCTGGAGAGTTTTCTTGGCCTCTAGCTGACTGCTCGGGGAGGGGGCCGCTGTCTTGCAAAACGGCATAACATACCTTGTCAGAGTGCCTGTATGGCCTGACCGTGAGGGTCCTAGCGGTGCACGCTCCAACGCGAGCGCCGCGCTTGAAATATCTGCTATCGTAGCCCCGGCGTGTACGGAGAGGAGGAACTCCGGCGCCCCAGGCAGGCCATCCCAGGCAGAGCCAGCCTGGTGGAACCAAGAGGAGGTATGTGTGTCACCGACAACCGGCGCCGCAGATCGGACAGCCGTCATCACCGGGGCCGCGTCAGAGCGCGGCATTGGCAGGTGCCTCGCCCGCAGACTCGCCGCGAACGGCTGGAATCTCGGACTAATCGACCTCGACCGGGAAGCGCTTCAGTCCGCCGCCGAGGAAGCATCCGCGGCCGGTGTTCGCGTTGCCGCTGTCGCTTGCGACATAACGGACGCGGATGCGATCGACAGGGCAGCCGAGCGGTTCGAGCATGGCCTGCCACCGGTAAGCGCACTGGCGAACATCGCCGGAATCGCCGATCCCACCCCGCTCTTGGAGACATCTCCTCAGCGGTGGGAGCGAGTGCTACGAGTGAACGCTACCGGCACGTTCCTCGTCACCCAGCGTTTCGCGATTGGCATGGCCCAGCGCGGCTACGGCCGCATCGTCAGCCTTTCCTCCACGGCGGCGCAGAGTGGCGGCGGCACTTACAGTGCTGGCGCATACGCGGCGTCCAAGGCCGCGATCGAAGGAATGACGCGGGGGCTCGCACTCGAACTCGCTCCCAAGGGGGTAACTGTCAACGCGATTGCCCCCGCGATTGTCGACACCGACATCATGGGCGGGCGCATCACCGCCGAGCGCGCTCCGGCGTTCTTGGCCAGCCTGCCGGTCGGCCGCTTGGGGACAACCGTCGAAGTGGCGGCCCTCATCGAATTCCTTTTCGGTTCGCAGGCCGGGTATATCACCGGCACAACCGTCAATATCAACGGCGGAGCGCGAATCGGATGAGCGCCAACCCAATCGACCGAGCAGGTCCGGATGTCGACCGTTCTCGGTTGGAACCGGACGAGCTTGCGATACTCGACACCGCAGTCGTCGCCGCTCCCCTTGCTCACACCGCCGAGGAATGGCCCATCGCAGCAGCGATGCTCCAGTTCCCGAGCGTCCAGCCGGGCGGGAAGACCACGCGCGACGCGGGGCCAGACGCATGGCGCACGGCCCTGCGGGAGATGGCCGATTCAGGGTTCCGGGCCGTCGAGATACCCAGCGCGTGGCTTCCATTGAGTGAACTGTCGGCGGCTGAACTCGATTCTCTGGCAGCCGTGCTCAGCGACCTTGGCATGGACCCGGTAGCCACCTCGGTTGTACGCAAGAACATCATCGACGCGGCCCAAGGGCGTGACAATCTGGCACTCACCCACAGGGCGATAGACGCTGCGGCCGCTATCGGATCGCCTCACGTTTCGCTCGGAATGCACGAACAACTCACAAGGCAGCAGCGCGAGGCGCTGTGGTTTTGGACCGTTGATGGGGCCGCAAATCCGCTTGATCGCGACAGTCGGGCTCTCGCGATCCGGCGGTATCGCGACCTGGCAAATCATGCCGCCGAGGTCGGGATCGACCTTTCCATTGAGTCCTATGAAGGTACCTACTTGGGGACCGCGGACGACGCCGTCGCGTTCATCTTGGACATCGGCCGCGACAATGTGGGACTGAACCCCGATTTGGGAAACCTGATTCGAGCCCAACGCCCAATCGAGCGTTGGGAGTCGATGGCAGTAAAGATGCTCCCACTCGCGAACTATTGGCACGTCAAGAACTACAGCCGTGCGGAAAACCCCGCTACGGGCACATTCTTGACGATCCCTTCATCTCTGGCGAACGGACTTATCAACTATCGGAAGGCGATCCGATATGCATTGTCGCAGGGATTCCATGGAGCTTTTCTCTGCGAGAATTATGGCGGCGACGGCCTCGCTGTCGCCGCAGATCATCAACGTTACATTCGCGACATACTTCGAACAACAAGACAGGCGCAATGACGTTGCCAGTCTGACCCGAAAGAACCACCTAACAATACACAATTGTCAAATCACGAGTCCAGCGAAGGGCTATCAACCATGAATAGTAAGAGACAACGCCGCCTCGCCGCGGCGCTCACGTTGGCCGTCGCGGCCACGCTCCTTTCGGCATGCGCCGGAAATCAGGCGACCGTCTCCGAGGACGGCACGCCGGCAGACGCTCAGACACAGGGCGGGGCATATACCATTGCACTATCCAATTCCTACCTCGGTAACAGTTGGCGCCAGACCATGGTGAAGGTGTTCGAGGAGACGGCCGAACAGGCAAAGAAGGACGGTCTGATCGCCGAATACTCGGTGAGCAACACATCTCAGAACACCGCCACTGAGCAGATCGCACAGATCAAGAGCCTCATTCTCAAGCATCCAGACGCTATTCTCGTCGATTCGGCCTCGCCGACCGCGCTGAACTCGGTCATCGAGGACGCCTGCGACGCGGGGATCAAAGTCGTCGTCTTTGATTCCCTGGCTTCGGCCGATTGCGAGTATGACGTGGTTAACGGACTGAAAGAAGTCGGCTATCTGGAGGCGAAAATGGTAGCCGATGCGATGGGCGGCTCAGGTAACCTGCTCATGGTTCGTGGGATCGTTGGTTCCCAACCCGAGAATGAGGTCTATTCCGGTCAGCTCGAAGCGCTTGGCGAATATCCAGACATTGAGGTCGTTAAGGAAGTTGTGGGCCAAGCGAGCGACTCGGTGGCCCAAGAGGCCGTGCAGGAGGTTCTTCCAAGCCTGCCCCAGATCGACGGGGTACTCACAGCGGGTGCGACCAACGGCGTCTTGAAGGCGCTCGAAGCGGCGGGCAAACCGCTTCCGGCCGCAGTCTTCGACAACACCGGCGAAGGACTGCGCTATTGGCAGGAGTTGGCTTCTTCTCAGGAGTACAAAGGCGGCTCGGTCCGTAACGATCCCGGTCAGGCCGCAGCTGCGATCTGGGTGGCGCTCGCTTTGCTCAACGGACAAGATGTGCCTAAGACAACGACGCTTCCGAACGTGGTTATCTCGCAGGACGAACTCGCAGAATGGATCGATGTGACACCGGCGGGCAGCGTAGCCGCATGGCCGTGGACTCGGGAGCAGACCGAGCAGGCGGTCACCGCAAGCAAGGATGGCAACACCGTGGATCCGCTCCCGGTGCCAACAGCGGCGCCCTGACCGCGATGAGCTCCGTTCAGACCCGCCCCGTTGTCGAGGAACAGTAGACATGACGCATCCCCAGGCGAATTCGGCTACGCCAACCTTGCGAATCGAAGGAGTGTCTAAGAGTTACGGCAACACCCAGGCGCTCTCCGGGGTGGACCTAACGGTCCACGCCGGAGAGGTCGTCGGGATAGTCGGCCATAACGGCGCGGGGAAGAGCACACTCATGCGCATCATAGCCGGACAGGACACTCCAGACGCCGGGGCGGTCAAAGTCTGCGGTGTTGCCATTGCAAAGTCCGGGAGCCTTATCCGCTCACGCAGGGCCGGAGTTCAGATCGCGTTCCAAGAACTCTCCCTAGCGCCAACGGTCCGGGTATTTGAGAACACTGCGATTGCGCGGCCGTCATTGCGCGGGTGGGGTTGGAGGAAACGAGCGAGGACGGCGATCTCCGCAGCACTCGATGAGGTATTTCCGGGACACGGCATTCTGATCGATGCGCTTGTTGAGGACCTGTCCTTGGCGCAACGCCAAATGGTGGAGATAGCGCAGACTCTGGTTCCCGACATCGCTTCGCTGTCACTCCTCATCCTGGACGAACCGACATCGGCCCTCGGTCACGAGCAGGCCGACAATTTGCTCAGGTATGTCGGGATTCTGGCCGAGCGAGGGATCGCGACTCTTCTGATCTCGCACAAAATGCCTGAGATCCTCGGCTACACCAATCGAACAGTCGTTCTTCGGGACGGAATGATCGTGGGCGAACGACCCACAGCGGAACTCGATGGCGACTCTATTGTCGCGATGATGAGCGCAGACCAGTCATCCGAAGCGGAGGTTCGCGCAATGCGGCGCGAGCTAAGCGGTGAGCCGGAGGTTCTCACCGTGCGGGACCTGAATGAGGGTTCGCTGCACGGTGTCAACCTCAGTGTCAGGAAAGGTGAGATCGTCGGAATCGCTGGGCTCGATGGGCAAGGTCAGCAGGCGTTGCTCCAGTCCCTTTATGCTTCCCGGCGCGGCAAACGATCAGTCAAGGTCCGTGGCCGCATGGCCTACGTCACCGGCGATCGACAGCGGGCCGGCATCTTTCCGCTTTGGTCGACGGGTCAGAACATCGCCATTGGTGTCATGCGCGATTACGCGCGTGCCGGCATCGTCAATGGAAAGCGCGAGCGCGCCGTGGTTCATGAATGGACGCAGCGGCTTGTTCTGCGCGGTGGTCCTCAGACGCCCGTGGTGGATTTGTCGGGGGGCAACCAGCAGAAAGCGCTTGTGGCTCGCGCCCTCGCAAGCTCCGCCAACATCGTGCTGCTGGACGATCCGCTGCGCGGTGTCGACGTAGAAACGCGCCGGCTCATGTATAGGCGCACTCGCCAAGAGGCGGCTGCCGGTCGCTCGTTTCTCTGGTTCACGACGGAAAACGCGGAGCTAGCGGAATGCGATCGTGTCCTGGTTATGTCCGATGGCACCGTGGTTAGCGAATTCGCCGGAGACCAAATCTCTGAGGAGAACGTCATCTCCGCATCATTCTCAGTGGGGAGCTGACCGTGCCAAACACATACATCGAGAGCCGAGACGCAAGCTTCCGAGTTGTTATCGGGGCCCGGTTCCGCATGATTAACGTGACCGATCTGTTGGCACCCGCCGTCCTTGTGATCCTCGTACTCATCTGCGGTGTCCTCCAGCCGACGGTCTTCAGCGTCTATGGCCTCAACTTGTTGTTATCCGCTGCCCTGCCGCTCACGCTCGCTGGACTGAGCCAGATGTTCATCATTCTGGTGGGTGATATCGACCTCGGCAATGGCTACTTCATCGGACTCGTTTCGGCCGTGGCGGCCGTGTTCTTGAAGGCAAATCCGATGCTAGCGGTCGGAATCTTCGTCGGCCTTATCGCCGCGTACGCGCTTGCGGGAGCGCTCGTCCAAATTCGGCGGATACCCGCTCTGATTGTCACTCTTGGCGCGTCCTTCATATGGCTCGGAATTGGACTGATCATCCTGCCTATCCCGGGAGGGACCGTGCCCGGCTGGCTGATCGCCGTCACGACACTCCAGACCCCGGTCATCCCCTACTCGATCCTGGCCGCCGGCTTGTTCGGGCTCATCGCCTACTTGATCACGGTCCGAACCGTCTATGGGGCGGTCCTAAGGGGAGGTGGAGGGGCCGACTCGTCGATTCAGAAGTCCGGCTGGTCGGTCCTAGGCATGCGGATGGTTTCCTACGCGTTGGCAGCGGTGTTCGCAATCGGTGCGGGTTTAGCGGTGGCTGGCGTAACTGCTGGCGGAGATACACAGGCCTCCGCTAACTACACTCTGCTCTCTATCGCGGCGGTCATCCTCGGGGGCGGGCGATTCACTGGCGGCAGGGCGGCCCCGTTCGGCGCAGTCATCGGAGCGTTGGCGATCTCCGTGGCCGGCTCGATGCTTGCCTTGCTCGGAATCCCATCCG
>JAIRXV010000284.1 GCA_031268115.1 Bifidobacteriaceae bacterium | reverse complement strand
GACGTGTAGATGATCGTGGCGAGGTCGAGGAAGGCCGCAGCGGTGCGGCGCTCCTCGATCTCGGCCGTGGGGATGGCCGCACCGACCTCCTTAAGCGTTTCCACGTCACCGCTGTCGATCTGCCAAAGGAGGGTCAGGGCCGGCAGTGTCGCGCGGGCCGCTTCGACCAACAAGCGATGGGCCGCGGTCTCAACCACCACGGCCTTGACATCGGCGTCAGAGCAAATCCACGTGATCTGCTCGACCGAAGAGGTCTCGTAGATGGGCACGGGCACGGCGCCCGCTGCCCAGATGGCGTAGTCCAAGAGGGTCCACTCGTATCTTGTGCGGGACATGATCGCGACACGATCACCCGGCTTGATACCGAGGGCAACCAGACCTTTGGCGACGGCAGTCGCTTCGTCGGCGAAGCCGGCCGCGGAGAGCGGCCTCCAGGTGCCGTCGTCTTCTTGGACCTCGACAACCGTCTCGTCGGGGGTTGTGTTGACGCGTCTGGACAGCAGGGTCCAGATGTTCCACGTGGGATCGACCTCAACTTGGGCGGGCGTGCTTACAGTCTGCATCTAAGGAGCTCCATTGCTGATGGGGCGCGAATCGGCGCCGAGGCCAACGTCCCAACCGACGGTACCGTAACCAGCGCCCATCCGCCTCTAGACCTGAGCACCGTTGTCGTCTGGATCTGTCCTTTTGTGAGGCATCCGCCAAATCAGCGCGGCGATTCCAGCGGCCGCCAACAACCCAAGGGCGCGCGGCACAAACCAGGGCACGGTCAGGTGCAGCACCACCACCAGCGCAAGGCCAAGCAGCCCGACAAAGGTGAATACCCACGCCAGCACGAGAAGCGGTTCCCCCGCTGTGACCGGTGGAGGCTCAGGTGGGTCGAAGTGCTCCTCATCTTCTGGTGCCGTCCAATCTCGGGGTCCGTCCGCGCGGCTCACGATCTCGCCCCATTCGCCGTCCGCGACCCCAGTGTCTTCAGCGGATTCGATCCACGGATCGCGCCCATCCGCGAGGGCTTCCAATGCTTGCCGCGCTGAGGCGGACGGTCCCTCGGGGAACCCACCGGGTTGGTCGCCGTTTGGGTTGGGAGCGCTGGGACCCGCTGCGTCACTCCCAAGGTCAGGTGTATCGGAGGTACCGGGGTCGTCCGGGGCACTGTCCCCGGCCGGTGGTATCGCGGCGGCGGTGGGCCCGTTGGCGCTGGGGGCGCTCATCTCGGCTTGGAGTTGCTCCGCGAGGTCCGCCCACCGCCGGTCGAACTCTTCGGCGTCGGGTCCGCTAGGGTTTTCCACGCCCAGCACTCTAGAGTGCAGGGAGCTACTCGCGCTGCGGCGGAGGGAAGGCCTTTGTTCTACTGGATCGCCCGGGCGATTGCGGGTCCGTTGCTACGCCTCGTCTACCGGCCATGGATTCGCGGCGCCGAGAGCATCCCACCGACCGGTCCCGCGATACTCGCGGGCAACCACCTCGCCGTGATCGACTCGTTCTTCCTGCCAGTCATGGTGCCTCGGCGCATCTCGTTCCTCGGAAAGGCCGACTACGTCGAAGGCCGAGGCATCAAGGGACGCCTGGTGGCGGGGTTCATGCGTGGAGTCGGGCTGATCCCAGTTGATCGGCGCGGCGGCGCGGCCGCCCTCGACGCACTGAAGACCGGCCTTGGAATCCTAGAAGAGGGAGGAGTCTTTGGGATCTATCCTGAGGGGACGCGCAGTCCCGACGGACGCCTCTACCGAGGCAAGACCGGTGTCGCTCGACTCGCACTGGAATCTGGCGCTCCCGTCATCCCGGTCGCGATGATAGGCACGAATGTCGCTCAGCCTGCCGGCAAGCGCCTTCCCAAGTTAGTGCGGACAGGGATTGTGATCGGCCAACCGATGGACTTCTCGCGCTTCGCGGGGATGGAAAACGACCGGTTGGTTCTCCGGTCGATCACAGACGAGATCATGTATCAGCTGATGCTTCTTTCAGGTCAGGAGTACGTGGATGTCTATGCCGCGACAATGAAGGCCCGCCTAGCCAGGGGAGCGCCCACGCCGAGCCGGGAGACCGAGCCGGCCGCTCCAGGCGGCCGGCCACGCCCCGAGGGCGTCCGGCCACCAGAACCACCAGAACCACCAGAACCGCCTGACCAAGCAAGCGACTGGCAAGACGAATCCGATGGTAGTTGACGGTGCCGGTGGACCGTTTGCCGCCGGTCCGGGGTCGGTTGCTAGTCTTGGCACGCCCCGCCTGAGCCGCCAGGGCCAGCGGGGAAATGAAGTCCCTTCCATCCAGTGAGGTTTCCATGTCCGTTCACCGCGTTGCCCTGTTGACCGCTGGGGGTTTCGCCCCGTGCCTGTCCGCCGCCGTTGGCGGTTTGACCCAGCGCTACTCCGATCTTGCCCCCGACGTTGAGATCGTGGCCTACCAGCATGGCTATTGGGGCCTGTTGCGCGGCGAATCCGTGGTGGTGACTCCAGAGGCCAGGGCCTTGGCGTCGCGCTTGGATGGCTTCGGCGGCAGCCCCATCGGCAACTCCCGTGTCAAGCTCACCAACACCGCCGACCTGGTGAAACGTGGGCTCGTGGCCGAGGGAGCCGATCCCCTTGAGGTCGCCGCGGAGCAGTTGCGGCGCGACGGCGTGGACGTTCTGCACACGATCGGCGGCGACGACACGAACACGACTGCGGCCGACCTAGCGGCGTATCTACTTTGGCATGACTACGAGCTGACCGTGGTGGGCTTGCCCAAGACCATCGACAACGACATCGTGCCCATTCGCCAATCGCTCGGCGCGTGGACTGCCTCGGAGCAGGCCTCCCTGTTCGCCCAGAACGTCATTGGCGAGCATCGGTCCGGGCCGCGAATGCTCATAGTCCACGAAGTCATGGGCCGGGGCTGCGGGTGGTTGACAGCGCAATCCGCAGCCGACTATCGCAGCTGGTTGGCGAGGCAAGAGTGGAATCCGGCATTCGGTTTGAGTCGGGAACGTTGGGACGTTCACGCGGTCTACATCCCGGAAATCGCCATCGATATCGACGCTGAAGCCGAGCGGCTAACGAGAATCATGGACACGATCGGCAACGTCAACATCTTTCTATCGGAGGGGGCCGGGGTGCCCGAGATTGTCGCTGAAATGGAAGAGGCTGGCGAAGCGCCGCCTCGCGACCCCTTCGGCCACGTTCAGCTCGACAAGGTCAATCCGGGGCAGTGGTTCGCCAAGCAGTTCGCGGCGCGCCTTGGCGCCGGCAAGACAATGGTTCAAAAGAGCGGCTATTTCTCTCGGTCCGCCAAAGCCAACCAACGCGACCTGTTGCTCATTCGCTCGATGACCGATTATGCCGTCCAGTGCGCACTGTCTGGGGTTGCCGGCGTCATCGGCCACGACGAAGAGAACGGCGACCGGCTGACAGCGATTCCGTTCCCTCGGATCGACGGCGGCAAACCGTTCGATGTGCGCCAGGCATGGTTCGGGGACATGCTCAGCGACATCGACCAACCGTGGAGCGCAGCGTGACGCGGCCACGGGCCGCAAGCGCGTAGGGCAACGGTCGATGACTTTCAACCTCGACTCCTACCGGGACCTTCCCGCCGCGCAGCAACCCGAATGGCCTGATCCGGGCGAACTCGCCCAGGCAGTCGCGGCCCTTAAGGTCGAACCGCCGCTCGTGTTCGCAGGCGAAGCGGACGTGCTAAGGGAGCGTTTGGCCGATGCCGCACAAGGCCGAGCGTTCGTACTCCAGGGTGGCGATTGCGCCGAGATTTTCGCTGAGGTCACACCGGACCGGATTAGAAGCCAGCTGCGCACAATCCTGCAAATGGCAGTGATCCTCACCTATGGTGCCTCCCTGCCCGTGGTCAAGATGGGACGGATCGCCGGCCAGTACGCGAAACCGCGTTCGGCGTCAACCGAAACCCGGGGTGCCCAGACGCTGCCCGCCTACCGGGGTGACGCGGTCAACGCGTTCGGCTTCACCCCTAAGGATCGGCGTCCCGATCCGTGGCGGATGGTCCGCGCCTACCACCGTTCCAGTTCGACCCTCAACCTGGTCCGTGCTTTCACCACCGGTGGATTCGCCGACTTGCGTTTTGTGGCGGACTGGAATCGGGGTTTTATGGCCAATCCGGCGTTTGCGCGATACGAGGAGATTGCGGGCGAAGTGGACCGAGCCATCTCGTTCATGGAAGCGTGTGGAGTTGACTTCGATGCGCTCAAGACCGTGGAACTATTCGCGTGCCACGAGGCGTTGCTCTTGGACTACGAGCGCGCGTTGACCCGGATCGATTCGCGCACGGAAACGCCCTACGACTGTTCGGCTCACTTCGTTTGGGTCGGAGAGAGGACCCGTGACATTGGCGGTGCACACGTGGACCTGCTGTCGAAGGTCCGCAACCCGATTGGCGTAAAGATTGGTCCAACGGCCCAGCCGGAGGATGTTGTGCGCCTCGCGGACCGCCTCGATCCGGACGGGATTCCCGGTCGCCTCACGCTGATTACGCGCTTGGGAGCGGATAGGGTCAGGACGCTTTTGCCGCCGCTGATTGAGGCCGTCCAGGCGGCCGGGCGCACACCAGTTTGGGTTTGCGATCCGATGCACGGCAACACGATCACCACGGGCGCGTACAAAACCCGTCATTTCGACGTGATCATGAACGAAGTCCGCGCCTTCTTCGAGGTCCACCGGGAACACGGATCGGTTCCGGGAGGTTTGCATGTCGAACTCACCGGCGACGATGTGACAGAGGTTCTGGGCGGTTCGCAGACCATCCACGAGGCCACGTTGGCCCGGCGCTACGCCACTCTCGTGGACCCGCGCCTCAACCACCAGCAGTCGCTCGAGATGGCCTTCCAAGTCGCGGAAATGATCCGCGACGGCTCAACCGCAGCTCCCGTCAAACAACCGTGAGAGTGATCCTGTCCCCGAGGTAGCCGTACTCCCCGCCGGGTGGGTCTGTTGCGACGGCTCGATTTAGCGGTGCTGTCTCCGGGGGCGTAACGGATTGAACGTCGACTTCGAAGCCAGCGCGTCCCAGTATGTCCCGCGCCTCGTCCACTGGTAGATCTGCGACTTCGGGAATGAGAATCGGCTCACGCCCTTTGGAGACGGTCACCGAAACCTGGTCGCCACGGAACTGGCCCGGCCCGGGCTGAGGGTCTTGGGAGAGGATTTCACCCTCAGGTACCGACTCAGAATAGCTTTCGCCCGTCTGCTTGAACTCAAGGCCAGCATTCTCGACTGCGCTTCGGGCCTGTTTGACCGTTAGTCCGTCCAAACGCGGAACCCGGACCGGTTCCCTTCCAAGAGAGACCAGCATTGTGAAATCGGTATCGTGCCTGACCTCTTCGCCGGAGCCTGGACTTATCGAGATGACCAATCCCTCCGCCACGTCGTCGTGGAAGGTCTCACTCTGGTCGATCTTTCCGTCCAATTGGGCGTTAAGGAGGATCTGTTCGGCGTCGGCCGCAGCGGCCCCTTCGATTCCGTCGGGCACCGTCTCGTAGCGCACACCCTGGGAAATCACCAGGTTGACGGGGCCTCCGGGTCTGATCTTGACGGACGCTTCGGGGTCGGAGCGAATGACTTGTCCCTCTGGCACGGTGTCGTTCCATTCTTCGGTCACATTGGCCAGGAGGTCGGCGTGGGCAATGGCGGCCTCCGCCTCGCCTTGGGCTTTCCCGGCAACGGACGGCACCGCCACAAACGAGCCGGGGCCGTAGTTGTCGTACCAATACCACCCTGCGCCCGCGCCGCCCACCAGCAACAACAGGACGATGACGGCCACCGCCGCACCCCTGCCCCGGCGCCTCTTGGGCCGGCCAGAGGGGGACCGCGAATGCGCCGACCCTTGAGACGATGCCCGGGATCGGGTCGGTTCTTGAGGCGCCGGCCGCGAACGGGCAGGTGGCCGGCTTGTGGAGGCCGGGGGAGCGTCATCGTCCAGCGATTCGCGCAGAGCGGACGCCCCAAGCACTTGGGTGCCAGTCGAGTCGATGGAATGGCGGGGGGCCATCGCCGAGGTTCGCCTGGGTGGGGATTGGGCCGTAGGCACCGCGATGGTCGGCGCATGAGGGGGAGCCGGGACGCGCTCAACCACCTTTGGGTCGAGGCGCTCGCGGACTTGCCGCAGCAAACGCAAGGCCTCGCTCCCGTCGGCGGGACGGTTGTCGGGGTCTTTCGCGGTGAGGTGCGCCATGAGCGCGTCCACGGCGGGAGGCAGCCACGGCACGAGCTTCGAAGGCGCCGGGACGGCTGAGTTGACGTGCTGAAACGCAATCTGGATGGGGGCGTCTCCGGTGAAGGGCTGACTG
>JAIRXV010000098.1 GCA_031268115.1 Bifidobacteriaceae bacterium | reverse complement strand
CTCGGCGGGGCAGTACATACGCGATTCGGCGACGCTGGACGATGCCGTCCCTCACCCGCCGTTGCCGCCCCACCCTGAGGGGAGCGCACCGTGAAATCCGGCCGGCCGCGCCGCCCCGTCGATGCCTCGATGACGCTGCTCAACGAGGTTGTGAACCGCCCGCTCGACGCGGGCTACGCCGAGTTGGCGGCCCGCAAGGCGCAGGGCCGAGCGACACCAGCGCCGAAGCGGACGAAGCTGATTGCGGCGGGGACCGCCATCGTCCTTGGGGTCGCTACGGGGACCGCGGTCGTGGCCTTGCGCGCACCCGATCCAGAGGCCTCGCGCGCAACGAAGACGCTGATCGAGGACGCGGAGCAGCGGCAGGAGCGTTTGGCGGAACTGACGGAGGCGAATCGGGTCTTGTCCGGGGCGGTGGATGCGGCCGAACGCGAGCTGCTCAAAAGGCTCGATCCGACCGTTGCCCGCCAGGCCGGTCTGGTGGGGATTGCCGCCGGAGCCACGGCCTTGGTGGGGCCCGGGCTGGTGGTGACGTTGAGGGAGGATCAGACCGCCATCGACGCCGGTGAGGAGGCGGCTCGCATCCGCGCCACCGATCTCCAGGCCGTGGTCAACGGAATGTGGCAGGCGGGGGCCGAAGCGATCGCCGTGAATGGGGTCCGTCTGACCGCCGTGTCGCCTATCAGCACGGCCGGACAGGCAATCCACGTCGATTTGGCGCCGATTGCCCCGCCCTACCGGATCGACGCCATAGGCGATGGGAAAGTGTTGGAGATCAAGCTGGCGCGGACGGCGGCGTGGGCACGGATGGAGCTGCTGCGCAACCAATATGGGGCGCGCATCGAACTGTCTGTGGCTTCAACGGTGGAGGTTCCGCCCGCCGGGGGGCATGGCACGCTGTACTACGCGCGAACGCCGGACGCGGCGACGCCTCAGGAAGGAGGCCTGTAGATGCTTGCCCTGATCGGTTTGGCCGTGGGGGTGGTGGCGGGCGTTTTGCTGCACCCGACTGTCCCGCCGGAGTTGGCCCCGTATCTGCCTATCGCGGTGGTAGCGGCGCTGGACGCGCTGTCCGGTGCGGCCCGGGCGGTCTTGGACGGGCTGTTCGACGACCGTGTGTTCGTGGTGTCGTTCCTATCCAACGTGATGGTGGCTTCGTTCATCGTGTTCCTCGGGGACCAGCTGGGGGTGGGATCGCAATTGTCTACGGCTGTGGTTGTGGTGCTGGGCATCCGGATCTTCTCCAACGCGGCCGCGATCCGCCGCCGTCTTTTCAAGGCTTAGGCGGGGGACGATGACGCACCCCAAGGAGCCGCCGCGGCCCGGCAGCCCGCAGCTCGGGCAACGCGACCGCGGGGGCGGCGGTCGAAGGTCGGCGTGGCAAATCCTGGGTCGGGCGTTGCTGCCGCGTTTCTCGCGGGCGCAGGCCACCGCGGCGCTGCTGTGTGCGGCGTTGGGGTTTGCCGCGGTCACGCAGGTCCGCCACGCGGCGCAGGCCGACTATTCCGGTCTACGCGAATCGGACCTGGTGGAACTGTTGGATCGGCTGTCGCAGCGGACCGAAGATCTGAGCGGCCAGAATCTTGCGCTCGAAACCCAGCTGCGAGAACTCGAATCGACGCGCGGGCAGGCGGAGGCGGCGGCGCAGGCAACGGATGAGCGCGTCCGAATCCAAGGCATCCTGGCGGGCACTTTGCCTGCCGAAGGCCCGGGCGTGATCCTGCGGGTGTACGACACGGGCGTCCGAGTGACGGCATCGACCCTCTACCACCTGGTGCAGGAGCTGCGCAACGCTGGCGCGGAGGCCATGTCTTTGGGCGATACGCGGATCACCGCCTCCACGTGGATCGCCGACGGCGTTCAAGGCGGGGAAGGGGTGATCGAGATCGACGGGACGGCGATTTTCCCGCCCTATGAGTTCCGCGCGATAGGCGACCCGGAGACCATCGAAGTCGCCTTGAACATACCGGGAGGCGCGCTGGCCGTGATCCGCAGTGCGGGCGGGACCTCGTATGTGACCCGAGAGTCTTCGCTGACAATCGAGGCGATTGCGGCGGCCCCGACCTTCGAGTTTGCCTCTCCCGTCCCCGAACCATAGGTGTAGGTGCGGCGGCACGGGTAAGGTAGTCCAGAGTTTCGGGGCTGGAAGGCCCCTCACGCCCGCCAGGAGGACCTCATGGCCAACGACGACGCCGAGCTTCACGACTCCACCGTCGTCATCGGCGGGATGATTCCCGAAGATGGCGCGGCGATGGGCTCGGGTCTGACCCCAGATGCCGTTGCCGCAATCGAAGCGCTTCCGCCCACTTCAGCGCTGTTGGTGGTCCAAAGGGGCCCCAACGCCGGGGCGAGGTTCTTGCTCGACGCGCGCGTCACCACCGCGGGGCGCTCCACCAAAGCGGACATCTTCCTAGACGATGTTACGGTGTCGCGTGTGCATGCCGAGTTTGCCGCCGATGGCGGGACCTTCGTTGTGCGCGATTCGGGCTCGCTGAACGGCACCTACGTGAACCGCGAGCGGGTGGACCAGGTTCGTCTCCAACCTGGGGACGAGGTCCAAATCGGCAAATACCGTTTGACATTCCATCCTTCTCCGAGGCGGCACGAACTACTTCAGAACCTGGGGGGCAGCGAGGCATGAGAGGCACTCAGGCATGAGGGTGGAGCCCCGGGCCTTGGCGCTGTCGGCGCCGAGTCCCGCCTCAGGTTGGCCGCAGGGCATATCGCGCCAACCGACCATGAGCATCGGCGATGTGTTGGGGGAGTTGGGCGCCGAATTCCCAGCGCTGAGCCCGTCGAAGCTGCGTTACCTCGAAGAACAGGGCCTTATCGCGCCTGCCCGAACGCCGGCCGGCTACCGAAAGTACTGTCCCGCCGATGTCGAACGGTTGCGTTTCGTTCTAGCGGCCCAACGCGACCAGTACTTGCCCCTGCGTGTCATCCGAGAGCGTTTGGCCGCCCTAGACCTTTCCCCTAGCTCCCCGGAGGCGATGGCCGCGCTGCCCGGCCCGAAAGCGGTGGCGGGGTCCACGCGAATGGACGCCCAGGAATTGGCGATGCTGACCGGGGCGGACGAGGCGCTGATCGCGGAGGTCTGTCAGGCGGCGGGACTCGACCTCGAAGCGGATGCTGTCAGCGGCGGGGCTTTGGCAGCGGCTTTGGAAGCGACGATGGCGCTGCGAACGCTAGGGATGGAGGTGCGCCATCTGCGGCCCGTGTTTCAGTCCGTGACCAGGCAGGCGGACCTGGTGGAGGCCGCCACGAACGCCAGGAGGGGATCGCGGGCCGCGGAACGCGAACGCGCCGCGGCCCTTGCCCGGGAAATCGCGGAGTCTATGACACAGTTGTCCAAGGCGATGCTCCATGTCACGTTGACCCACAGGGGCCTGTAGGGCTGGAAGAACGCATGGCAGACGCCTACCCTCAATATGAGCTTGAAGCTCAGACACGCCGTTGCGACACGCCGGCGCGTTTTGGGCGTCGGTCGTTGACCTGGGCGGT
>JAIRXV010000088.1 GCA_031268115.1 Bifidobacteriaceae bacterium | reverse complement strand
CCGCCCCCGACTCCCCCAACCCCGTCCGGGCCGCGCCGAGACCCCTCCCCCGGCCAGCCTTCCCCCGTCTTTGAATCTCCCCGTCTTGTCTTGTTTTAAGGAGCCGCCATGACCTACCGCATCCGCACCCTCAACGCCATCAGCCCCGTCGGGCTGGCCCGTCTGCCCGAGGCGTCGTACGAGGTCGGCTCCGACTTGGCCGAACCCGACGCCCTCCTCCTGCGCTCGGCCGACCTCCACGGCGCCGGCATTCCCGCCTCGGTCCTAGCCGTGGCCCGGGCGGGCGCGGGCACCAACAACATTCCCATCCCGGAGTATTCGGCCCGCGGCATCCCGGTCTTCAACACCCCGGGGGCCAACGCCAACGCCGTCAAGGAACTGACGATCGCCGCTATTTTCTTGGCCGCGCGCAACATCATCGACGCCGCCGCCTTCGCCCACCGCCTCGACGGCGCCGCCGACGCGATGAGCCAAGCGGTCGAAGCGGGGAAGAAAAAGTTTGTTGGCTTCGAGCTGCCCGGCCGTACCCTTGGCGTCATCGGGCTGGGCGCCATCGGCGTCGAGGTCGCCAATGCGGCTTGCAGCCTTGGCATGAGGGTCCTCGGCTACGACCCGGCCGTCACCGTCGACAACGCCTGGAAGCTGTCGCCCTTGGTCGAACGGGTGGGCGCCTTGGAGGAGCTGCTTCGGCAATCGGACATCGTGACCGTCCACGTCCCGCTCGTGCCAGCCACCCGTGGCCTCCTCGGAGCCGGCCAATTGGCGCTCTTGTCCGCCTCGGCCGTCCTCATCAACTTCGCCCGCGCGCCCATCGTGGACGAGGCGGCTGTCATAGCGGCCCTTGAGGCGGACCGCCTGAGGGGGTACGTCTGCGATTTCCCGACTCCTGACCTCAACAAGCGCCCTCGTGTCGTGACGCTCCCCCACCTTGGGGCTTCGACCGCCGAAGCCGAGGAAAACTGCGCCCGCATGGCGGCTGACCAGCTGCGGGATTACTTAGAGCGCGGGACCATCCGCAACTCCGTCAACTTCCCGGACGCCGACCTGCCCCTGGCACAGGGGGTGTCGCGTGTCGCCGTCGCCAACTCCAACGTCCCCAACATGGTCGGCCAGATGTCGTCTCTCATGGCCGAGGCTGGTCACAACATCGCTGATCTGCTCAACCGCTCCAAAGGCGACCTGGCCTACACGCTCATCGACGTCGAAGGCCTGGCCGCCCCCGGCTTGCTCGACCAGATCCGGCAGATCCCGGGGGTGTTGGCGGCGCGGCTGCTGGCGTGAGGCGCGGCCGGCGCGGAACCGGCTTCAACAAGAAAGCTTTTTAGCCTGAAATTGCCGCAGGCCAGGGGATCCGCTGTTGCGGCCCCCTGGCCCACTTCCAAGTCCTTGACGCTCAAGACCTTGGCACTTCCACCAGCATAGCCCAATGGTCACGATTTGGTAACGGCCATCCAGATACGGCGTACGGCGAGTCGCAGGACGGCGCCGTCTCCCTACGGGCCTTACTCGCCGCGAATCCCAGGACGTGGCCGAGCGGGCCTTGCGGGCGCGGCCAGAAAGGCCCGGCCAGGCGCTAGGCTGACCGCCGCGGGCGCGTAACTCTGTTTTGCGCGTTCTCTTCCAGGGGCCTCGTCCCTGGCTGACCGCCGCGGGCGCGTAGCTCAGTTGGCAGAGCAGCTCCCTTACAAGGAGCAGGTCACAGGTTCAAGTCCTGTTGCGCCCACCATAAAGGGTTTGCTCGAAACGCCGACCCGTCAAGGCCGGAGGCGGTAGGCCCTCTTGATTTGTTGTGGCGGAATGCCATCGCCGACGATCCATGTCAGGCGGTCGTCGGCGATGGCGGGCGGTATCGAAGCATCAGATAGTTGGGCAAGACGCGGAATGGGCAACCTTCAAGCAGTTCAGGCAATAGAGCACCTGGGAGGTAGGCGGCGCCAGTCAGAAATGACCCGTTTTGCTTGGCCTACGGGATGTTGGACGTGATGTCGATTTCGGCGATCCATTGGTGGACGGCCTGGATGGCTTCGTTGAGGCTCAGTTCGAGGCCGACGGAATCTGCCAATTCTGGGTAGAGGGTGTGCCAGGTGTCGTTGGCGTGGAGGATCGGTGGCCAGTGCCGAGGCGGTTTGCCCATCTGTCTGGCTTCCGCAACGCGGGCTGCGAACAAGTCCAGGCAGGCTGTCTTTAGGCTTGGCGGGTTCTCGGGATAGAACGCGTGTTTAACCAGGAGCAGGTCGATGACATCGCGGACCCGCTCGTTGGTGTAGTCGGGTAGATCCGGGTCGGATGCGGCATGCATCTTCTGTGCGACTTGGTAGTCCATCACGATCCCCGCCAACTGATCCGGCACATCGATGCCGAAAAATCCGGTTGGAGGAGCCGGGACCGGATCAGCTGTCTCGGTTAGCTTCCCTTCGGGAAAAGACACTTCTACCCGGACCTTCCGCCAGATCGCGCCTTTCAACCACAGCCGCATATCAAGACGGACGGGTTTCAAACCTTCCGGTCTTTGCGCGCCGGTGATGACTTGCAGTTCCGAGTAGTCGATCTGGAACGGCCCCCATGGCAGCGATAGAGCGTCGTGCAACGTTGACCGTAGTTGCTCTACCTGGCCTCGGAACACCGTGTCGACGTCCTTCGTCGCCCTGGCGCGTGCCAGACGCATCTCCAGATAGACGCCTCCCTTGACCCAGAACAGCGGCGACTGATCGGCGCCCATCGCCCGTTGCAACGCAGCAATGGCCACGGTCGATGACAGCAACCAACCGATGCGCCGCTCGGTCTCACCGGTCAGGCCGACAGCGTCGCGCACCCACTGGTTCAGCGAACGCGCCGAGGGGCTCGGACGCTCCATCTCCGGCAAAAACTGTGTCATTTCGAGAACGCCTTTCTCACTTGCTCGCTTAACTCGCCAGTCTCAGCCTGCCCGATCAGCCCCCGCCCGGCCGCGGCATCGATGGCCTGCCGCAACAAGTCGGGCCGAACCTTCGCAGTGATCCCTTGGCGGATGGCGGCGGCCGCGGTCACGCACGGAATCTGCTCCCACCAGCCCCGCTCACTTGGCTCCAGGTTCTGCTGGTGGATCACATACGTGGCCGGGACCGACTGGCGCTGCAACCCCCAACGCCGCTTTGGGATCGTCAGATGGAGCTTCGTCGGGTTGATGTCGCACAGGTCGAGGACATCCAACGCTGTGTCATGGGACAACACCGCCGAGGAGTCTTTCGTCCACAACACAGCTTCCATCAGATGGTCCCGGTCGGACACCGGCCACTGAGGGAACCGGTACACCCCATGCGAGGCGCGAACCAGCTTGCCCCGACTTGCCAGCTTGCCCAACTCGACCACTGGTATCCCCAGATCGCGCGCGTTAGCAGCGGTCACAAACCCGTACTGGTCGATCGCCACATCCCAAAGCTCATCCCGAACCGTCATGTGGTGGAACATTACTAGAAACGGTAATGTTCCACCACATGACCACGCCTATGACGGGAATCAACCCAACAGCTCCAGCATCGCGGCCTTCTCCGACTCTGTTTGGATAGTTCCCGGTTTGACAGGCAGCAAGTGTCATTCATCTGCTGGGGGGAACCAAAAGTCCTGGGATCGCTGGGTTGGCGCGGCGCTCTTGGGTCCCTGAGCGGTGAACTTAACCACCTCACGAGACGGCGTGGTAGTCCATCTCGGCTTCCCTGAGAATCTCCGTCAACTTCCAGATGTGCTCGAACACTGACGGGTCGGCGTCGTCCGGCGGATCAGACACGCCAATGAGCGGCTGGGCACGGTAGCCAGCGGGAACCAACCCGCCGAGACCATCCTCAACGGCCTGGCGGATCACCTCCTCGTTGGCCCTCTCCAGGTCGGGATCGAAGCTCGGGCAGACCTGGAGCAGTTGCCGTAGTTGGTCCTCGGTGACGGTGTCGGGGATGACGGCTGTCGGCGAGCC
>JAIRXV010000406.1 GCA_031268115.1 Bifidobacteriaceae bacterium | reverse complement strand
CGACCTCTTCGTCCCGAACGAAGCGCGCTACCAAGCTGCGCCACACCCCGTAAGCCCGCCCAGCATACTCGACCTCCGCGGGTTCGTGTCACTCGCCCGACTCCTCGCCCGATTCCTCGCGCGCCCGGCCGCTTGCCACCAACGTCAGCAGCACCGCCTCCGGGCGGGCCGCGACGCGCACCGGCGCGTAGGGGGAGGTGCCCAGGCCGCACGAGACATGCAGCCAGATGGACGCTTCACCGCCGGGCGCATCGGGGCGCGGGCCTGGCCAACCGTGCAGGCCGCGCGCCCGCGCGGTGCCCAGGTCGCAATTCGCCACGAGCGCGCCATACCCCGGCAGGGCAACTTGCCCGCCGTGGGTGTGGCCCGCCAGGACTAGGTGGGCGCCGTCATCGGCCAGCGCTCGCAGCGCACGTTGGTACGGGGCGTGCACCACCCCCAGGACGATGGCGGCCCCCCCTTTCCCAAACCCCTCACCTTCCCGGGACGGCAGGCGGTCCCGACCGATGTGCGGATCGTCCAGGCCTACGAGGCGAACCCGGCTCCCAGCCACCGTGACCTGGGCGCGGGCGTTGTTCAGGTCTAGCCAGCCGGCGCGGGTCAAGGCATCGCGCAGGTCTGTCCACGGCAAGTCGAACTGGTCTTCGCTCAGCGCGCTCCCGGCATCGGGCATGTCGCGGCCGAGGATGCGCGCTGCGACATAGCGCGCGGGGTTGCGCCACCGGGCAGAGACGTAATCGTTGGAGCCGAACACGAAAGCCCCCGGGCAGGTGAGCAGAGGTGCCAGGGCGTCGAGGATCACCGGGAGTCCGTCGGCTCGCGCGAAGTTGTCGCCGGTCAGGACCACCAGGTCGGGCTTGGTGGCCCGCAACGCGCGGATCCAGACAGCCCGTCGCCTGCTCGGCCAACCCCCGGTTAGGTGGAGGTCCGATAGGTGCAGAATCCGCAGAGGTCGGCTCCCCGGCGGCGCAACAGGAACGGTCACATGGCGCACCACATAGCTCTGCGCCTCGACTAGGGCATAAACCAAGACTCCGCCGCCGATGGCGGCCACACTCGCTGCCAGCCTGGCGCCCGCCTTGGTCACGGCTCTGGCCTGGGCCGGCCCTCGTTCTCGCCCGGTTCCGAATCGCTGGGGGTGTCCGGTTCTTCTTCGTCTTCATCGCCTCCGAAGTCCTCTTCGAGTGGGTTGTCCGATTCCCGTATCGGCTCGGGGCCGCTCGATATCACAACGGTGATGTTGCTGGAACTCATGTAGACGTTGGTTCCGCCGCCGGGGTTCTGGTAGAGGATTTCACCTTCTGGGACTGTTTCGGAATACTCGCGGGAACCTTCGGTGACTGTGAATCCCTCCGAGTAGGCTTTGGCGTTGGCGGCCTGCAGGGTTAGGCCCACCACACTGGGTACTGGGTATTGAGTGCCCAACTGCGTCTGCTGGGTGACCTCGGGGAACGGCAACGGTTCCTTGTTTTCGAGGTAAGCGGTCATGAACTTCTGCCAGGCCTTGCCGGGCAGAAGTCCGCCGTATGCGTGGGTGTAGAACTCGTCCCCAATCATCATATTGACCAACCGCTTGGATTCCGTCGGATATCCAGCCCAGACTGCCGTGGCCACCTGTGGAGTGTAGCCGCAGAACCAGACGGCAACGTTATCGTCGGTGGTGCCAGTCTTGCCGGCCTGGGGACGGCCGTCTGGGATCTTGCGGTTGGTGCCGGTGCCGCTTTTCATGACAGCTTCGAGGGCCAAGCTCACGCCTGCCGCGATCTCAGCCTTCATGGCGCGCTTGCAATCGGCTTCGGGGATGGGGAGTTCTTTGCCGGACGCATCGCGAACCTCGGTGATAGCGATCGGTTTACAGTAAATCCCGTCGGCGGCGAACGTGGCATACGCGGCCGCCATCGTCAGCGGTGCGACCTCGTTGGAGCCCAATACCATGGAAGGCAGCAGACGCCAATCGGTGCCGTCCGCACGGTGGATGCCCATGCGGTCGAGGATGGTTTGAATCTTGCACAGGTCGAGTTTTGCTTCCATGGCGACGTAGGCCGTGTTGACGGATCTCGCGGTGGCTCCCACCGCGTCCATTGTGGAGCCGCCTTGAGTGGAGTTTGCCACCTTCCATTCGTTGACGTGGATCACGTCGCCTTCGACGCAGCCCTCAGCTTTCCAGTCGCTATTGTCATAGTCGCGTTTCGCGGCAGGGAAGTGTTCGTTCAATGAGTGGCCCTCGTTGAGCCAGTCGGCAAGGATGAACGGTTTGAAAGTGGACCCGGCCTGGAAGCCGCTGGATCCTCCTGAATCCTTGTCGGTATTCCAGTTCACCGAGGTTTCGCGCTTCTTTGTTTTCTCTCCCACCGCGTAGTCCCTATTTTGGACCATCGCTAATATCCGCCCGGTGCCCGGCTCCACGGCGGATAATGCGATTCCCACGCCTGAGGGGTCATTCTTCGGAATGGTATCCAGGGCTGAATCCAGTGCTTGTTTCTGGACTTTGCGGTCGAGGGTGGTGTATATGTCGAGGCCGCCCCGTTTGAGCAG
>JAIRXV010000308.1 GCA_031268115.1 Bifidobacteriaceae bacterium | reverse complement strand
CTTGATCCACGAGTACTCCAGCGCCAACGCCTCGACCTCGGTTGCCACCACGGTCCACTCCACCGACCTGGCGGAGGCCACCATATGCCTGGTGCGCGGATGCAGCCCCAGCGGATCCTGGAAATAGTTGGACAGACGCGACCTCAGGTTCTTGGCTTTACCCACGTAGATGACGCGCCCGGTCGCATCCCGGAACCGGTATACGCCGGGGTCGGTTGGGATTTCGCCCGGCGCGGGCCGATAGGACGTGGGTTCGCTCACAGCTGGCAAGATTAGCTGCGCGGCCGCCAGCGGCCGCGAGCTTCTCGCAACTAATTTGCCTCTGCCCGTTGCCGAATCGTGACCTGGCGCTAGACTGACTCAGTTGTTGCTCGCCCCAGCCCCATACGGAGACGCCCCATGCTCCATGCTTCGCCCACCGACGACCGGGCCACTCGGTCCACGGAAGTCGGTTCGGCGTCTCGCCCACGGCACCTGCCGGGGGGCGAGCCCCCGCTGACCCGTCGGGCGTTGCGCGAGGCCAGGGCAGCGGGTGTACCCGAGTCGGAGTTGGTGGCCGCGGCCCGGCGGTACGCGATGGGCGCGGCTGTCTCGCAGAGCGAGGCGCCGCGCGTCTCCCCCCAAGATCCGGCCGCCGATGGCGCCGCTCACCCCGCCCCGCCCGCCGCACCGGAACCCGTAGCCGGTCCGGTCCCGGCCGCCGATGGCGCCGCTCACCCCGTGCCGCCCGCCGCACCGGAACCCGTAGCCGGTCCGGGCCGGGCCGCCGATGGCGCCGCTCACCCCGTGCCTCCCGAGGTCGCCGCCGGTCCGGGCCCGGCCGCCGGAAGCGGCCAAACGACTCAACCGGCCTCCCCCGCCCAGGCTCACCGGCCGCTGGGGGCGCAGCTACCGGCAACCCCCCCGTTGACGCGCCGCGCCATCCGCGAAGCCCGCACCGCACACCGTCCGGCGGCCCGTAGGCGTCCGCCCGCTGTACGGTCCATCGCGCGGGTCGCAGATGCGGCACCGCCGATTCGCCACCTAGCTTGCGATCCGAAGCCGCCGCCCGAGGTGCTCGACAACGTCGGGGTCGCAGCTGGACGGGCGGTCCGTCCCGTGACGGCCGTTGCCGCCGCGGCCGTGGCGGCAACGATGATCCAAATGGGATTGCCCGCGTCGCCCACGCCCCCCGAAGCGAAGGTGGACCCCGAGGTCAACGCCTTGACGCCGCTCAGGGATACGGTCGAGGAAGTCGCGCAGCGCGGGGTGCGCGAACAGGCATCCCGCTCCAGTTTGGTCCGTACGGTTGCGCTGGCACAGGACGCCAACCTCGATGTGGCCCGACGTTCCAACTCCACGATCACGCTGGCCTGGAACAATCCACGTTTGACCGAAGGCGATCAGGTGGTGGTGCGCCGCACCCAAGGGGCCAAACCCGCTGAGACCATCAAAGACGGCGATGACGTGCCACTCGACGGCCCTCAGGTGTCCGAGCTCTTGGATCAAGGGTTGGTGCCGGAGACCGAATACACCTACGCGGTGTTCGTCAAGCGTGAGAACGCCAAGCCGCAGCTTGTGGCGACTGAAACCACCACGACAAGACTCAATCCGACCGAATTGCGCGGCGGAGATTCGCTGTGGCCGGGCGAGAAGCTCGTTTCGGAGAACGGCAAGTATGCCCTCAACTTCGGTGAGGATGGGCTGGTCCACCTCACCAACAAGGACGGTATGACGCTGTGGTCGCCATCGTCCACCCCCGCTGAGACTTTGGAGCAGGATTCGAGTGGAGCGTTAGTTCTGCACGATGGCGTACAGGCCGTTTGGTCGACGGTAGCGGCCGGCGCGGAGGGTGTAACCCGCGTCACGAATTCCGGCGATGTTCGGGTACTGGACGGCGAGGATGTCGTGTGGCAGCGCGGACCCGTGGGCGAGATCGGCCCGTTCGTGGACGATTACCCGTTCTCGCGTGGATCGCCGCTTGGCTACTCCCCCAACAACTGCACAGATTTCGTTGCGTGGCGGCTCAACCGGAACGCCGGAATCACGAGTGCGCCGTGGAAGTTTGCCCACAGAACCATGACACCGGCCGGCGGCAACGCCGTCCAGTGGATTCGCTACTATCCCAACGACACCGACGACACCCCGGCGCTCGGAGCGGTCGCCTGGTGGGGCTCGAACACGGGCGGCGGGCGGGGCCACGTCGCAATTGTGAGCGCGGTCCGCGAAGACGGATCGATTGTTATCGAGGAATACAACTTCTACAACCGCGGCAACTACGGGACCCGGATCCTTCGCCCCGGGACCGCCGATTGGCCCACCAAGTTCATCCACATCAACGACCTGTAAGACCGGACAAGGGCGTCCGATCCCAAAGTTCGTATCCGCCCCAAGCGGGCAGTGGAAACTGGTGGTTCGCTCGGCGGTCCCTGGCGGCGATAGGCCGAACGGGGCGGACCGCCAAGCGGCACTATCGACCGAGGGTAGCTTCCTCGAATGGGGCTGGAGCCGCCTCGAACAGCCGGGCCAAGTACTCCCCCGTAAACGAACCAGGGGCGCGGGCCACGTCCTCCGGGCGGCCGACTGCCACCACTTGCCCACCCCCAGATCCACCTTCGGGGCCGAGATCCACGATCCAATCGGCGTTCTTGATGACGTCGAGGTTGTGCTCGATGACTATGACTGTGTTTCCCTTGTCGACCAGTCCCTGCAAGACGGCGAGGAGCTTGCGGATGTCCTCGAAATGAAGCCCGGTGGTGGGTTCGTCTAGCACATAGACGGTCCGTCCGGTGGACCGGCGCCGCAGTTCGCTGGCCAGCTTGACGCGTTGGGCCTCGCCACCTGAGAGCGTGGGCGCGGGCTGCCCCAGGCGCACGTACCCCAAACCCACCCCCACCAACGTGTTGAGGTGGCGCGCGATGGCAGGTATCGCCTGGAAGAACTCGGCGGCCTCGTCAATGGGCATGGCCAGCACCTCGGCCACGGTCTTGCCTTTGAAGTGGACCTCCAAGGTTTCGCGGTTGTACCGGGCGCCGTGGCAGACCTCGCACGGGACGTAGACATCGGGCAGGAAGTTCATCTCGATCTTCAGCGTGCCGTCCCCCGAACAGGCCTCGCATCGCCCACCCTTGACGTTGAAGCTGAAGCGGCCGGGTTTGTACCCGCGCAGCTTCGCCTCTGGGGTGGCGGCGAACAGTTTGCGGACGTGATCCCAGACGCCGGTGTACGTGGCCGGATTGGATCGCGGCGTGCGGCCGATCGGCCCTTGGTCTACGTGCACCACTTTGTCGAGCTGTTCCAACCCGAGGACGCGCGTGTGCCGGCCCGGGACGTGCCGGGCGCCGTTGAGGCCGTTGGCTAGGGCGTTGT
>JAIRXV010000298.1 GCA_031268115.1 Bifidobacteriaceae bacterium | reverse complement strand
GTCTCGCAGAACGATGGCCCGCGAATGCGCCTAGAACCGCGCAAAACACCGATATTCCAACTATCCACCAAAGGGCCCCGTTCATTCCGACCGCTCACCCCTAAGACGCGTCAGCACCCGCCGGACTACCATCAACGTCGAATACCACATAATCCCGTTCATAAGGCCTACAAGGGCCATTGCCCAACCTCCTTCAACCTTCCCTTCGTCTACCAGCACACCCAAAACAACGCACACTCCACACACGACTTGAACCAGCGCGCAGGCCCACTTTGCGAATTCGACTCCATCGCCTATTGATTCGCAATGTCCCAGCGCCGCTACTACGGCAGCACTGCATGTCGTGGCCCCTGCCACAAGGAGCCAGTTCGCATCAGCGCTGCCCGCGACTCCTCGGGACACGAAATTCACTATCAAGAAGAGGGCCGCCGTGAAGAGCTGCACCACCCACAGGCCCCCGCACTCCCACGGCGGCAACCCCATGACCGACCGACTCCTTCTCTTCGCGGCCGTGCCCGTAGGTACCCCCATGTCGGGATTCGGACCTCCGACACCGGCATCGGTCGAACTAGCCACCTGCGCGTCCTCCGGTCCGATCCTCCCGTTCCTCTAGCGCCCACGGATGGGGCGGGACGCTTGCGAGTTCCCGCTCCAAGTCCCCAATTCGCCTGTCCAATTCCAGCAAGGCTTCGACCTTTCCCCTTATGAGCGAGATGTCCAACGTCGACCCACCCGGGATGCCGCAGGAGATCGTGTCACCTAGCCCGGTCAGATCTACGCCCTCATCCCCTCTGACGACGAACTGCCGGGATCGCTTCGCTATCTTCTCGGGCCGCTTTCCGATTTGCGCCTCACCGAACTGGAAGCCCGGCAGTGCTTCCTCAAGCCTGTCCTGAACTCTCGTCAGCACATCGTTGATGTCCCGATCCCACAGCCGCGCACTTGCCGCCTGCCCGGCCTGCAGGGCCTCTCGGGCCCTGCCCATCAACATCGAGTACCGCTCAAGGCTCGCGCTCAGGCCGCGCTCAAGCACTTCCAGGCGCCTAGACAGCTCCGAGCCGTCAGTGGCGTCGCTCAGATACAGCAGCAACCCCATCAAGGGCGGCGCCGCGCTGAATACGACGTAGAACGTCCACAGCATGAACCCGCTCAGGCTGTAGCCAGACAGCACTTCGAGCGCCCGGACCATGATGGTCGCACTGGCCAAGACTGTTACAACGCCCAATGCCGCAAGCTGGCGGTCCCTTACCCAGCCGCGCCTCTTGATTGTTGCTTCTCTAACGCCTCGGTTCTTAGCCTCCGCGGCCTGTTGCCCGATCGACTTGTCCGCATAGATCAACCGATAGTCGAGCAGCCACCGCGCATACCTCACGGCATTGTGGCCTCGGCCTGCCATTTTTGCCAGGACAACCTGAAGGACCACAATCGCCGCAGTCGCGAATAATGCCAGGGTAAATTGCAAGAGATTCGTCCACGGCCGCAGCAGGTCCACATTGAGGAATCCTGCCAGCACGGCCAGCAGGCCCGCCGAGTCAAGGACGAGAAAAGCCGTCGCTACGGGCCTCAGCCATGCGGAGGCCCGATCGTGCAGGGTCTCACCCGAATCCCTTGCGTCAGCAACCTGCTCGCTTGAATCATTGTACTCATTCTCCGCTTCGCGAACCGTCAAGTTTACGCTGTCCTCGGTCAATCGAATCCGTTCACCATACTGCCAATCGCCAGCGAGTGAAGCACACTGCGCTCCCTCATCGACCGCCGATTCGATGACGACGAGCGAACTGTTAATCCTCGACTCGACCAGACCCAACATCTCTTGTTTGGCAAGTGCGACGTAAGTATTCGTATGCACAACAATAGCGGACTCGGGGATCTTCCAGTCTACGCGATCGCGGCCACTCGGCCATTCGATCTCTTCAGTTACGCGAAACAGCGTGGTTCCTTCCTCATACACCCGTCTGTCGACTCCATGCACGTCAATCGCCGTTTCGAGCGTGAAGTTGGCCGGGGCCTTCCTCCCCCAAACGCCGCCATCTCTTCGTGGTGCCATCATTCCCCTCCGTTGATCGGCAATAGTTCGATTGTCGCCTGTTGGTTTTCTTCGCTCGTCGCTTCTGATATTGGCTGGTCGCAGGTTCCGTGCGCGATAGTTTCAATCTCGGCGCTCGGCCGTAGGCCGCGTTCGCCCAGCGTGTCGCTGAGCAACTCGGCCAGCTTGCGGGCCCGGAGTTCTGAGACTTCTAGCGCGAGATAGGTTGTCCAGCCCCCGCCAGTCGCATCGCAATTCCTACCCGCCTTTAGCCTGTTCGCGCCGCTCGCAGATGCCCACCCGTGGACCACCAGTCGGATGGCATCCGGATCTAGCCGCTCGACTTCCTCTACGAACCGAGTCAGGCCATATTCCGTGCCGAGTCGATCTGTGAACTCAGGTTCATAGTCGCCCAGATCGGCGCAGGGTGGATATCCCGTAGCGGCACACTCGTTGAACGGCGCGATCATCGTTAGCATCTCGGGAGGGTCTTGGCACCGACCGTCCCGATCCAGTACCTGGGACGCCGGACACGCAGGTGGGTCCAGGGAGGAGGTCTCTTCGGGCGTCGCGCAGATCCCATCGTTGCCGCGCTCTCGCCCATCCGGACACGCCAGTTCGACCCATGGCTCAAGGTCTACTGGATATCCTTCGGGGCGATCGTTGGCGGTGTTGCCTGTGACCCCGTCGAGGGGGATCAATTCGGCGCCCGTCGAAACGTAGGAATCGGCGTATGAGAAGACAAGCGCCCCCGCTGACCCGTTCCGAGCGGCCTCCGGCCCCGCGTTCGGCGAGTTCTGGCCCCGACCTTCAACGAGGCCCACGTCACTGCAAGGGGTCGGATC
>JAIRXV010000246.1 GCA_031268115.1 Bifidobacteriaceae bacterium | reverse complement strand
GATGTTCCGGGAGCTGATCATCGACCGCCTGGCCTGGTTGTCGCAGGCCACCGCTTCTGGTCCGGACCGCGATCAGGACCGCTACGATCCCCCGCTGCCGCTCACCCCGAAGAAACCCCCAGTCCCGGCCCCGCGCCCCAGTTTCCTGCGGCGGGTGGTGCGGCGCATCAGGCGCCGGTTCAAGCGGCCATGACCGGTACCGGCGGCCGCCCGCGTAGGCCGGCCCATCCGGTGCACGATGACGTCCCCCCCGCTGTGCGATCGGCCTACCCCTTGGTGGTGGCTGGGTTCTGTTCGCTTCTTCTCGTCTCGAACGTCGCGGCCGTCAAGCTGGTAGGCATCGGCCCATTGACATTCGATGGCGGGGCGGTTCTGTTCCCGTTGACGTACATCCTCGGAGATGTCCTGTCTGAGGTGTGGGGATTTCGGGCGGCGAGACGCGCCATCGTCCTGGGGTTTGTGCTTTCGGTGTTGGCTTCGGGGGTCTGGGCGGTGGTCCAAGTGGCGCCGTCCGCGACAGGCTGGGATGGGCAGGGCGCTTATGAGGCGATCCTGGGGTTTGTGCCCCGGATCGTGGCGGCCTCATTGGCCGGGTATCTGCTGGGGCAGCTGGTAAACGCGTGGGTGCTGGTTCGGCTCAAGGCCGCGATGCGTGGGCGGGCGCTGTGGGCCCGGCTGATCGTGTCCACGGTCTTTGGGGAGCTTGTGGACACTGCGGTGTTCTGCGCGGTCGCGTTCTATGGGGTGATCGAAGGCCTCCAGTTTGCCGGGTACGTGGCCGTGGGTTACGTGTATAAGTGTGTGGTTGAGGTGTTTCTCTTGCCCGCGACCTACGCGGCCGTCCGCGTGACCAGGCGCCACGAAGCCAACTAATGGGAGTTGGACCGTGAGTATCAGGTTCCGTTGGGTTGCCCGAGAACCTTGAGGACCCTCTCGGTTGACAAGATGATCAGAGCACGCAGAAAAGCGACTTCGTGGCCGACTGGCTGTCCCAGATCGGCCAGAACGACGTCGCCGCGTTTCACGCCAACACCTCCGAAGTCCCACCCCGGGGCGGGCAGTCCACCGAAGAAACATCGAGGTGAAAGCGCGCTCACTGATCGGGCGCGCACACGCCCAGGTAGAGCAGCACGTCACACAAGGCGATGCCTACAGGCAAGCAGGCATGACCTGCTGCGCCAACAGCTACCCCGCGTGGGTTTCCGCAGTCGGCGTGCGAGTGACGTACCCAAGTCTGCTTGGTACGCTGAGGCCGAGGTCTGCGCGTGATGTTCTGATATCACCGGCGGCTATGTGGACTCGATCTACTCAGGGACAAAGGAAGGGTGTATGAGGTGGTGTCGCAATCCATGAAGCGTTGCGCGGTCGTACCGGTTGTGGCCTGCGCCCTATTGGCTGTGGTGGTGGCGTGTTCAGACACGAGCGAGCCGCCAGGTGGCGCGCGGGCCGTCTTTGACGATACGACTGGTACTATAGCTTTGCCGCTCGACGATTTTGGGATGTCGCGTGAGGAGGCCGAGATCGTCTCGGTTGCCGGGCAGTTGCAGTTGGATCAATGCCTTGAGTCGCACGGAGGGGATCGACGGTTGACCGTTGCGCAACTAAGAGATGCGCTTGACTTTAGGATCGAACCCAATTGGCGCTACGGGTATTGGAACACTCCGATTGTCGAAGAACGCGTGGACGAGTTGGTTGGTGGGGGACAGGGTGGGCAGACAAACGAGCAGGTGAGTGCGGGCCTAGGAACGGTTGACGCTCCGTCCGGCGAAGCATTGGGTCTGTGCGTAAGTCTGGCCGCGACGATGCTGACTCCGATAACGACCGAGATGCTGAGTGACGATGCATTCCCGCTAGTGACGGCAGCTATGAATGCCAGGTCTGACGCGGAGGAGGATCCCCAATGGGACGCCGCCGTGAAAGACTGGCAAGAATGCGTTCGAAAAGCAGGCTGGGAAGTGGATCCCGAATATGATCGTGGAGTCCGATACGAAGGTCTTGATGATGAGATGGCCCGCAGCGCCACTGTCGCGGACGCACGTTGCGCGGACAGGCTTGGAACGGTGCAGGCGATGGCGGGAGTGCACGCGCGTCACCAGGAACTCTATATCGCGGAGAACCGCGAAGAGCTCCTGAAGGTGAAGAAGCAGGCAGAGGATCGCGTGCGAGAGGCGAAGCGGGTACTCGCGGACGCCGGATTGGGCGAAAACGAAGGGGATGAGGAGAATCCATGACAGCAAGTGGAATCCGGGCCGGGCTCGTTGCGGGCTGTGCGTTGCTGTTCCTCGCTTTAGGGTCTGGTTGTGACGCGGGAACCGGAGATGAAGACGTTGTGTCAGTCGTCTCCCCGGGTCTGCATCAGGAGCCCGCGGCCGAAGGGGTCCCCGCCGGGGAAGCCATGTATCAGTGCCTTGTTGACCGCGATGTCCCTGCGCGGCTTGATCAGACATCGCGGGGTGAGCCGTTGGTGGGGTGGGAGCGGGACTCGTTTGTGTTGGGGCAGAACCTAGAGGGCCAGTTGTTCTTTGAACAAGACGCTGACGCCGATCCATTGGATCAAGAAGACATGGAGCAATACTCGCACGATGGCGCTGATCCATGGCTTGTGATCGACGGAAAGGACTACTCGGAGGCGTTCGCCGACTGCTTGAGCCAGACCAACTATCGTGAGCCTTATGGGGAGGCGGACCCCGCGGAGCGCTTGGCTCGGATGCAGGCGATTGCAGAAGCATCGAACAGTTGGGCTGAGTGCGCGCGTGATTTTGGCTTGCGAGACGTGGCGGACGCCGATGGACCAGTCTTGGGTGACTCTGGCACGCCAACCGTGTACATTCCTGCGAGCATCCAGCCGGAACAGTTGAGAGCCTTGGTCAAGCAGTGCCCGACCTTCGACGCCGAGGCCGAACTGGCGATGGCGAAGCGGGCGAGTGAGGACCCGGACGAGTATGTTGCCCCTCCCCGCGCGAGCCTGGGGTTCAAAGCGATCAGCGGCGGGGGTCGAGGGTTTGCGACCACCCCGGCGGATCCGCCGTTGGACGGAGTCGATCCTGACGTGCTCGCGGAACTGTGGCTGATTTTGGAGGAGGACTACAACGCTCTGTGGCAGGACCACGAGGGAATCAATGCCCCAGCGGCGGCGGGCTAATAGGGACAGAATCGCGGCCCCTCAAGCAGTCCAGAAGAGCAGCAACCCCGCATCTGTCCACCTACCGTGGCCCGCTGGATCCCTAGGAGACTGTCGGACAAAGCCGAAATCGAGCATTTTCGCGAGATATCACCGCAGGTCAGAGCGTTGCGGTCACCGGCGAAACGGCTTTGCCCGACAGCGTCCTAGGGAGGTTTTGAACACTAGATCGGGCTGAAACGGGCAAATCTGGTGGTTCTAGTGTTCAAGAGCTCTATCAGTGTCAGCGCGGACGGCCCGCTATTGTTCAAAACCTCCATCGGTGTGGCCCACACCCGTTCACCACTGGCTCACGCAGTTCATTGACGACAAGATCGATGGCGATTGCGGTGGTGGATCGGATCTGGGGGATGGTATTGGTGATGAGGTGGCGGACCGAATTGCCGTTCTTGGAGGGTTTGGAGCGGGCGCCCTTGCATTTGGCGGAGAATACGGTGGAGAACCGGGTGGTAGTGAACGGTGCGGAACCGGCCTGTCGGTCACAGTTGTAGACATTCCCTGACTATGGCTTCAATCCGCAGGACGGCGAGGGGGTCAGCTTGCCCGAGAACCTTGAGGATCCTCTCGGTCGATAGGCTCCGGATGTGCTCGCATTGGGCGTAGCCGGTCTCAGGGAGGGGCTCGCGAATCTCAACATGAGTCGGGTACCCCCGCTTCGTCCTCGTTATGGGGACCCCGACGCCAAGCCCGACCCGGTGGAATCGCTCGGTTGACAAGATGAGCAGAGGACGCAGAAAACCGGCTTCGTGACCGACCGGTTGCCCCAGATCGGCCAGAACGACATCGCCGCGTTTCACGCCAACACCTCACGCCAGTAGGCGGACTCGTCGTCCAAACCGTCGGTCAAGGCCATGTCCATGGCAGCGGCTTCAGCATGAGTGCTGGTGACAGCTTCGGGGGAGCACATGGTTGCCTCGACCGCGGTCCAGAACTCCTCACGATGGGCGGCCGCGATGGCCCGCCCAAGAGCAGCGGCAAGAGTGACACCGTGGGACCTGGCATAGTCAGAAAGCTGGCGATGAAGACTGCGTGGGATGCGGATAGTTGTTGTAGCCGTCTGCGCCATACTAATCAGTCTACATCGCCGGTGGTCATAGGGTCATAGGGGTATTCTCGCCACCGTCCCAGTGCCACGACATCGCGGACGAGGCACGCCAGTCGCAGAGATGCCCCCGATCAGCCCACCTACCCCCGCCCCCCGGCGAAGTATCGCCCCAGCACTTGTGTCCGGAGGCCCGCTAACCCGGCCGCGCCGCCGGTATCGATGGCGGTGCGCATCGCGTCCACCAACCGGACCACGAATCGGATGTTGTGAACGGTGGCGAGTGTGGCCCCCACCATCTCCCCGGAGCGCAGAAGGTGGTTCAGGTAGGCCCGGGTGTAGTGGGCGCAGGTGTAGCAGTCGCATTCGGGGTCGATCGGCCCACAGTCCGCCTTCAGGCCCGCTCGTTTGAGCGCCAGCGGACCGTCGGGCGTGTACACCCTCCCGTGGCGGGCCGTGCGCGAGGGCGCCACGCAATCGAACGTGTCCGCGCCGGCCTCGACCGCCGAGAACAGATCGTCCAGGCCGCTGATCCCCAGCAAATGCCGGGGTGCGCCATCGGGCAGCTCCTCGCACACCCAGCGCACGATCCGGCCCAACTCCTGCTTTTCCAACGCGCCGCCGATGCCGTACCCATCGAATCCGAGCGACCTCAAGTCCCGCGCGGCCTGGCGCCGTAGGTCCTCGTACTGCGCCCCTTGCACCACCCCAAACAGGCCCTGGTAGGCGCGGTCGGGTCCGGCCACATCCGTGAGGCGGCGGTGTTCGGCCGCGCACCGCCGCGCCCACGCGGCCGTGCGCGCCACCGATGCCTCCTGGTACGCCCGGGTGTTCATCAGCGTGGTGCACTCGTCGAACGCAAAGATCACATCCGCGCCGAGGCGATGCTGCACCTGCATGGAGACTTCAGGCGTGAACCGGTGGCGAGATCCGTCCAGGTGTGAGCGGAACGTCACTCCGTCATCGTCCACAACAGCGAGACGCTGCGAGCGGGGGGCGATCACGGCATCGTCCGGGATGCCTGCGTCCATGGCGAGGACCTTCTTGAAACCCGCCCCCAGCGAGAGCACCTGGAACCCTCCAGAATCGGTGAACGTGACCCCTGGCCAGTTCATGAACGCCGCGAGCCCGCCCGCCGCCTCGACCACCTCGGCGCCGGGGCGCAAGTACAGGTGGTAGGCGTTGGCGAGGATGGCGCTGGCGCCGAGGGCCGCCATCGTCTCCGGGAGAACACCCTTCACCGTGGCCGCGGTGCCTACGGGGATGAACGCGGGGGTGCGAATTTCGCCGTGGGGGGTGATGAGCCGGCCCGTGCGCCCCGGGGAGCCCTCCAAGCGCGTTCCCACCTCGAACCAGAACGGGGCAGGGTACGAGGTCACAGCGGCATAGTGCCATACGGGACCATGGTCCGGACCGAATTACGCATCACGGGCGTTACGCAAAGCCAGGCTGACCTGGGGGTATGGTTAACGGTTGGGGCCACCGCCGAGGTCGTGTTGACGTGAGGCTGAGCGGCCTCATCGACCATCCGCAACTCAGCGACTGGGAGGTCTTGCGTGAGTTCTCCGACGCCCGCACCGCCTGACAGAGATCCAATCCCTCAGGCCGCCAGGCCGGCTACTACGCCGCCACCGTGGCCCCAGACTTGGATCCTCAAGGTCATCATGGCCGTGACCGGCTCGATCTTCGTTGCCTTCCTGCTGTTCCACCTTGCGGGCAACCTCAAAGTTTTCTTGGGTGCCGAGGACTTCAACCACTACGCCGAGTGGCTCCGCACCCTCCTCAACCCGCTGATCCCCGGCAGCGGGTTCCTCTGGGCGTTCCGCGGCGTCATGGTGGCCTCGCTGGTGCTTCACGTCTACTCCGGCACCACCATCTGGCTGCGCGCCAGGCGGGCCAGGGGCGTGCACGCCCGCAAGTTCCTCCTGCGGCGGATCGGCTCACGGACCATGTTCTGGACGGGACTGATCATCCTGTGCTTCATCGTGTTCCACATCCTGGACCTGACGATGGGCAAAGTGGTGGCCGCCCCCGGATTCGACCCGGGCGATCCGTACTCCAACCTGATCCACTCGTTCTCCCGGCCCCCCGTAGCCATCTTCTATGGGCTGACGATGGCGTTGATCGCCGTGCATATTTCGCACGGTATTTGGTCTGTGGTCAACGATCTGGGCGGGACCGGCAAGCGTTTGCGGAATGTGGTCTTCGCCGTGGCCGGGTTGATCGCGCTCGTGGTGGTGTGCGGCAACTTGGCAATCCCCGTTGCTGTCCAAGCCGGAATATTGACGGTGGGATGACGCCATGACTCACGAATCAGCTTCCGCTCCCGCGAAGAAAGGCGCCGCCATGGCCTCGACTGACCTTGACGCATTGAGGGTGGTGGGCCGCGAAATCGACGGCAACGTGCCCGATGCCGCTCCCGACGCCGCATGGGATGACCGCAAACTGCATTACAACCTGGTCAACCCCTCAAACCGGCGCAAGTTCACCGTGATCGTTGTTGGCACGGGCCTCGCCGGTGCCGCGGCCGCCGCGGCCCTCGGCGAACTCGGCTATAACGTCGAAGTTTTTTCCTTCCACGATGTGCCCCGCCGCGCCCACTCGGTGGCCGCTCAGGGTGGCATCAACTCTCCCCGCGCACGCCGGGTGGACAACGACTCGATCGAACGGTTCGTCAAAGACACCGTCAAGGGCGGGGACTACCGGGGGCGCGAGGTCGATGCGTTCCGGCTCGGCCAAGAGGGCGTCCGTGTGATCGATCACATGCAGGCCATCGGGGCGCCGTTCGCGCGGGAGTACGGCGGGCAGTTGGCCAACCGGTCCTTCGGCGGAGTCCAGGTGTCCCGGACCTACTACACGCGCGGACAGACCGGTCAACAGTTGGAGATCGCTTCGGCCCACGCGCTATCCCGCCAAGTGGCGGCCGGCACCTGCCACCTGCACTCGCGTCAGGAAATGCTCGATCTGATTGTCAAGGACGGCCGCGCTCGCGGCATCGTGGTCCGCGATCTGGTCAGCGGCACAGTGCGGGCGATGACGGCCCACGCCGTGGTCTTGGCCACCGGCGGTTACGGCCACATCTACTACAAGGCGACCCTCGCCAAGAACTCCAACGCCACCGCGATTTGGCGGGCGTACAAGCGGGGCGCGTACTTCGCGAACCCGGCCTTCGTGCAGATCCACCCCACCGCGTTGCCGTTGATGAGTCAGTGGCAATCCAAGAAGATCCTGATGAGCGAGTCGCTGCGCAACGACGGCCGCATCTGGGCACCCAAAGCCAAAGGCGATGATCGCGACCCGAACCTCATCCCGGATGCGCAGCGCGATTACTTCCTGGAGCGGCGCTACCCGGCGTTCGGCAACCTCGTCCCCCGGGACGTGGCCTCCCGGAACATCCGCGAACGGATCGAGGCCGGCTACGGCGTGGGCCCGCTGAAGAACGCCGTCTACCTGGACTTTAGGGACGCCATCGACCGCCTCGGCGCGAAACTGGTGCGTGAGCGGTACTCCAACCTGTTCGATATGTACAACGAACAGACCGGTGAGGACCCGTTCACCACGCCCATGCGGATCGCCCCGTCCGTCCACTTCACCATGGGTGGGCTGTGGTCGGACTACGACATGATGACCTCGATTCCCGGCCTGTTTGTAGGCGGGGAATGCGGCTGGGGCTACCACGGCGCCAACCGGCTCGGCGCGAATTCGCTGCTGTCCGGCTGCGTGGACGGCTGGTTCACGCTGCCCTACTCGGTGCCCAGCTTCCTGGCCGGGCAACTGGGTGAGGATGTGCTGCCGCTGGACGATCCGGCCGTGCGCCAAACGGTCGCCGATGTCGAAGGCCGGATCGCGCGGTTGCTCGGCGGCGGCGGCGTGCACCCGCCGGACTACTTCGCGGAGAAGCTGGGAGCGATCCTCGACCGCTACGCCTCGGTGAGCCGGGACCCGGCCGAGCTGCCGGACGCCATCGGCCAGATTCGCGCGTTGCGCGAACAGTTCTGGCGAGACATCAAGGTGATCGGGACCGGCGACAGGCTGAACCAAGAACTGGAGACCGCCGGGCGTGTGGCGGACTACCTCGAATTGGCTGAACTGCTGGTGTTGGACGCGTTGGATCGCGACGAATCCGCCGGGGCGCACTTCCGCACGGACCATGTCACGGAGGATGGCGAGGCGATGCGCGATGACGCGAACTGGACGTTCGTCTCGGCGTGGGAGGCGCCACCTGAGGCAGGACCTGGAGCTGGTAAGCCCATTCGCAACTATGAGCCGCTGGTCTTCAAGGCCGTGCCACTGCAGCAAAGGAACTACAAGTGAGACTGATACTTGAGGTTTGGCGGCAGGAATCGCCGCGGGTCCCCGGGCGCCTTGAGGCGTACGAGATCACCGACGCGCGCGAGGAGATGAGCCTGCTCGAACTGCTCGACCGGCTCAACCACCAACTCGTGGAGGAGAACCAGGAGCCGGTCGCATTCGAATCGGATTGCCGCGAGGGGATTTGCGGTACGTGCGGGATCGACGTCAACGGCGTACCCCACGGGCCAGAGAACAACGTGCCGGCGTGCGGGCAGCACGTGCGGTCCTTCGCCGATGGCGACACGGTGCGGATTGAGCCGTTCCGCGCGGCCGGGTTCCCGATCATCCGCGATCTGATCGTGGACCGCACGGGCCTGGATCGGATCATCCAAGCTGGTGGAACGGTCGCGGTCGATGCCGGCACCGCCACCGATGCCGACACCCTGCTCGTGACACACGAACAGGCCGAGGCCGCGTTGGACTTCGCCGCGTGCATCGGTTGCGGGGCGTGCGTCTCGGCCTGCCCCAACGGCGCCGCCTACCTGTTCACGGGCGCCAAACTCCAGCATCTGGCGTTGATGCCGCACGGCAAGATGGAGCGCGGCAAGCGCGCACGGTCGATGATTGCCCAGATGGAACACGAATTCGGGCCATGCTCCCAGATCGGGGAATGCGCTTTGGCGTGCCCCGCAGGGGTGCCCTTGTCCGCCATCGCCACCCTCAACAAGGAGCGTCTGCGCGCGCTGCTGCGCCGCAAAGACAACTAGCGTAGGGCGCCTGTCGGCCGTTAGCTGTGACTGAGTCGCATCGGTGACGCACCGGGGCAAGGCCCCGCCATAGCACGCATCGGGGAGTGCGCGGCGAACCGCAGGCGTAGATTGCGGGTATGCCCATCGACCCCGCAATTGCCGCTGTGTACGCGAGGAACCGGGCGCGCGGTCTCGCTATTCCGAAGAATCCGGCCGAGGAGCGAGCCTACGCCCTGGAGTTGTCGCAAGAACTGTTCGCCGAGTATGCCGTGCCCGTGCGGCCGGTTCCCACCGTGGACGTGACCGTGCCGGTGGACGGCGCCCCCGATGTGCGTCTGCGCCTTTTCCGACCAGAGATTGGCGGTCCGTTGCCCGCCTACGTGGCGTTCTTCGGCGGTTCCTTTCGCCTCGGCGGTGTCGAATGGCCCGCCCCCGCCGCGGCGTTCTCGTTCCGATCCATCCGGTCGCAGGCGGTCACTGTCGCGGTGGACTATGCGCTGGCGCCTGAGCATCCCTATCCGGCGGCGGTTTTCCAAGGGATGGCGGCGCTGGAATGGGTTGTGCGCGAGGGAGGCAAACACGGGATCGACCCGGCGAGGATCGCCATCGGCGGCATGTCCTCCGGCGCGAACCTCGCGGCCGCCGTTGCACTGCTCAACCGGGATACCGCCCGCATCCCGCTCCAATTGCAGCTTCTGGAAGTCCCCGCGCTCGATTTGACGGGCCGCTACCTGTCGCTGGCGGCGGCGGCCGGTCTGGGCCGTTTGGGGTTCCTGACGCTGATCGGCCTCACGATGGTGGCCCGTGGCTATCTTGGCGGGACGATGACGCACGCCCACGAGCCCTACGCCTCACCTCTGCTCGCTCCCGACCTGAGCGGGCTGCCCCCGGCGCGCATTTTGACGGCTCAGTACGATCCGCTGCGGCGCAACGGGGAGGCCTACGCCGTCCGGTTGCGCCGCGCCCACGTGGATGCGGCAGTGACCCGGTTTGCGGGCATGACCCACGACGCGGCCGCGTACACGCGCGTCCTGCCGAGTGCGCGTATGTGGCAGGACACGGCGGTGACCGCCCTGAGTTCGGCCCTCCACCCGCAGTGAGTCCAGGTTCCGGCCCGTGGGCCAGCGCCGCTGTCGGTTCTTGGGTGCGACTCTTTCTTGTCAGGCTTCTTCGGGTTGGTCGGTTTCGATCTTCTCGGCGGCGGCCTCGGCGGCCTTCTTGGCTTTGTCGAGCGTCGCCTGGGCGGCGGCGGCGGCCTTCTTACCCGCTGAGGACACCTTGCGGACGGCCTCTCCCGCCTTCTCGCCTACTGCGTCCGCGGCCACGCCTGCGGCATCGGCCAAATCGTTCAGACCTTCCTTGGCGGCGCCGGCCAGACCGGGATCGTCCGGTTCGGAGGTAGCGCCTTGGCTGGTGGGTACGAACGCGACCGCATCCCCGCCCCACGCATCGTCTTCGGACCAAGGGTCGGAGTCGGGTTCGCGCCTCGCCCAAATCGCGTAGGCCACGGCCCCCAGCGCGGCGATGAGAGCGGACCACCCGAGCGCTTTGCGCAGGCGGTGCTTCTTTGGCGCCGCCACCGGAGTGACGGCCGGGGAGGTGTGGGCCACGTCAGACGCGCTCTGCGCGGCCACTTCGGCTGCGTGATTGACGGCCGCGACGATGGCGGGCAACACCTGTTCCTTCAGCTTGTCCCTGGCGATGTCGATCTTGGGCGATAGGAGCCGCGCCGCCTCTTCGACCCGAGGTGCGGCGGCCGCCACGCCCTGCCGCCAGGCGGCCTGGGCCCGCGGTGTGACCCACTCGATGGCGGCCTCAGCCCGCGGTGTGGCCCATTGCGCGGCCTGGCTGGCCGCGTCGGCTACCGCTCTACGCGCTCCTTGGCCGTCGATGTGGGCGCCACCGAATATCACGGTTGGGCGAGTTCCAGCGACCGCCTCGCGGGCCAGGTGGCCGTGGATGCGGGCCACGTCACGCCAGTCCTCAAAGGGGAGCGAGCGGCCGGGGTGGGGATGGCAGCGGTGTGATGGGCATCTGTTCATGGTGGTCCTCCTTGTCGCGGAAACCGCTCTCGAGCGGCGCCCCAGGCGGGTGCGAGTGCCCGAATCAGGGTGCAATGACCCATCGTCTCACCGATTGCGCCTTGTGCGCACACCTGAGTGCCTAGCAGCCCGGCCAGCGTGCTCACGGGGAGGCGCCCGGTTCGCGATCGCCCCGAGCGGACCCGGTGAGGCGTTGCCTGTCCCGCATCCCTGGGGCTGCGTGACAAGATGGTCCGATGCATGCGACTCTTCACACATCAAGCGGCGATATCCGCCTGACACTGTTCCCCGATTCGGCGCCGCAGACTGTGGCCAACTTCACGGGCTTGGCGACAGGCGAAAAGGAGTGGACCGATCCGGCCACTGGCGCCCCCTCGTCCGTACCCTTCTACGACGGGTTGGTCTTCCACCGGGTAATCGACGGTTTTATGATCCAAGGGGGTTGTCCGCTCGGCAACGGTAGGGGTGGCCCAGGCTACGAGTTCGACGATGAGATCGATCCCGCTCGACGTTTCAACCGCCCATATCTGCTGGCCATGGCCAACGCGGGCCTGCGGGGCGGGCATGGGACCAATGGGTCGCAGTTTTTCATCACGGTCACGCCGACGGTGCATCTCAACGGCAAACACACGATCTTCGGCGAGGTGGCGGACGCTCCATCTCGCGCGGTGGTCGACGCCATCGCCGCTGCTCCCACGGATCGTGGCGACCGGCCCCGGGATGCCATTGTCATCGACCGCGTGACCGTTGAGCCATGACCAATCCCGGTCTGCCGGAGTCTTACTGCTTCAATCACCCCGAGCGGGCCGCGTTTGTCCGGTGCCAGCGCTGTGACCGCCCGACTTGCCCATCGTGCCAGGTGCCGGCGGCCGTGGGCGTTCAGTGTGTCGATTGTGTCGAGGCGGATCGAGCCTCACGGCGTCGTATTCGTTCGGTCTTCGGCGCCGACGCGCCGAACGGGCCGCCTTGGGTAACCATCGGACTGATCGCGGCGTGCGTGGCGGTCACCGTGGCGGGCATGTTTGTCCCGGATAGCGCCGCGTGGGAAATCGGTTTCGTCCCGGCCTTCGCTAAGAGTGAGCCCTGGCGTTTGGTTACCTCGATGTTCGACCACCTGGGCCTTTGGCACCTCGGTGTCAACATGCTGTGCCTGTGGATGTTGGGTTCCTTCCTGGAACCCACTCTTGGACGATGGCGGTTCACGGCTCTGTACGCGATCAGCGGCCTCGCTGGGGGTGTGGCGATCTTGGCCTGGGCGAGCTTCGCTGGCGGCGCGGCCGCTTGGCTGCGGCCCACGGTTGGGGCCTCAGGGGCCGTTTTCGGGTTGTTCGGCGCGGCGGTCTGGGTGACGCGGCGCTTGGGGGGCAACGCCGCCGGCATCGTCGGTGTCTTGGTGGTCAATATCGTCTTCACGCTGGCCAACACGGCGCAAGTGTCTTGGCAAGGGCACTTTGGGGGGTTGGCGATGGGGCTGGCGCTGGGCGCGGCCTACGCCTATGCGCCCTTGGCGAAGAGTGGGAGGTACTCGCTGATCGCGGCCGTGAGTGCGGGGGTGCTGGTTGTCGGGTTATTCCTGCTTTTCGCCGACGCGCCCGCCGCCTGGGTGTTCGCATCCGGTCCCGACGGGATGGGTCTGGCTGGCTTCCAGGTGGGGGAGGCACCGAGCGAACTTACATCGGTGTAGTTATCCCCAGGGTTTTCCACCGTTGGGGATAACTCTCACCGCCAGCGCATGGTCATGAGGAAGCCGGCGAGCACACCGCCAAATCCGATCGCGAGGTTCCATTGCCCCAGGCTGCGGATGGGGGGGAAGACCAGATAGGTGAAGACCACGTAGGCCAGGCCAGCGAGCATCAAACCCACCATGACAGGTGCCCACCACTGGGGGCTGGGCTGGGGCCCGGACTTACCCGGTGGGGGCGTGTAGACGGCTTTCTTCT
>JAIRXV010000173.1 GCA_031268115.1 Bifidobacteriaceae bacterium | reverse complement strand
TCGCCCGCCGGCCGCGCCAACCTCACCGCGCCCAGGCCCGCGCGTCTGCCACCGCCTGACGGGCCGCCGCTAGCTGCTCGGCTACTCGTGCCGGGGCCGTCCCGCCCACGGCGTCACGCGACGCGATGGACCCGGCCACGCTCAGCACTGCCCGCACGGCGGGGGTCAGGCGCGAGTCGATCTGGCTCAGTTCGCGGTCGGTCAGGTCCCACAGCTCGCCCCCCCGAGATTCGGCGGCTCGGACCGCGCGCCCAGCGATCTCGTGTGCCTCTCGGAACGGCACACCCTCACGGACCAGCCATTCGGCCATGTCGGTTGCCAAAGAGAAGCCCTGCGGGGCGAGCGCCGCCAAACGGTCGGTGCGGAACGTCATCGTCCGCATCATGCCGGCGATGGCGGGCAGCAGCGCGCCGAGTGTGTCCACGGCGTCGAACACTGGCTCCTTGTCTTCTTGCAGGTCCCGGTTGTATGCCAGCGGCAAGCCCTTGAGAGTGGCCAACAGACCGGTCAAGTCCCCGATCAAGCGCCCGGCTTTGCCGCGCGTCAGTTCCGCGATGTCCGGGTTCTTCTTTTGCGGCATGATGCTTGAGCCGGTCGAATAGGAATCGTCCAGCCGCACAAACCCGAACTCAGCGGTGGCCCACAGGATCACTTCCTCCGCCAAACGCGACAAGTCAACGCCGATCATTGCGGTAACGAACGAGAACTCCGCCACCACGTCGCGAGCGGACGTGCCGTCGATGGAGTTCTCCACCGGGCCGTCGAAACCCAACTCGGCGGCTACGGCGGCCGGGTCGAGCCCGAGTGAGGTGCCCGCCAAAGCACCCGAGCCGTACGGCGAACGCGCGGCCCTCCGATCCCAATCGCGGATCCGCTCCGTGTCGCGCAGCAGCGGCCAAACGTGCGCCAACAGGTGGTGGGCCAGCAGCACCGGCTGGGCGTGTTGCATGTGGGTGCGTCCGGGCATCGGCGCAACCGGATGAGCGGCCGCCTGGGCGGTCAGGGTCTCGGCTACGTCGCAGATCCCGTGGACGATGGCGCGCCCCGCCTCGCGCAGGTACATCCGCACGAGCGTGGCTATCTGATCGTTGCGGGAACGCCCAGCGCGCAGCTTTCCACCCAGTTCGGGGCCGATCCGCTCCACCAGTCCGCGCTCCAGGGCGGTGTGGACGTCCTCATCGGCCGGGCTCGGTGTGAAATCGCCGGCATCGACGGCCACCGCGAGGGCTTCGAGTCCGGCTAGCATCCGGGCGAGCTCGGCTTCGGTTAGAAGCCCGGCGCGACGCAGCACTCGGGCGTGCGCCTTGGACCCAGCCAGGTCCACTGCGGCCAAGCGCCAGTCGAAATGCGTGGAGCACGAAAGCGCGGCCAGCTCCTTGGCCGGTCCACCGGCGAAACGCCCACCCCACAGAGATTGAGAAGGGCGGTCGGCCGGCCCGGACGGGGTCGGCGGTTCGGGCGCAGGAGCGGGCGTGTCGGGCGTCGATGCGTGCATAGCGGATGCGGATCCTTCGAGTGGGCGATTAGGCGCCGGACTTCGGCCGTTTGGGACCTTGGGCTCGTTTTCGGCGGAGGCGGTCAACCACCGCCCCGCCATGCTAGCTGCCCTGCGCCGCGCACCAAGGCCCCGGCTCCAACCGGGAGCTGGTTGCCCCGAAGCCCGGACAAGCGCAAACGCGCCAGCTAGCGTCCATAGCTGCCTTTGTTGCTGAAACGTGTGCAGATGAGCCGAGTTTTCGGATCTCGTGGTCCCCGCAGGAGATTTTCCCGTAGCGCAGCGAAGGGAAAAGATCCCGTGGGGTGCCGCTAGGACGGTGCTCTTCGGCGGCCGTCCTAGACGGCTTGCCTTCGCCCCCGGCTGGCGTCGCAGCCGGGGGCGAAGGCCAACGATCCGCTACTTGACCGTCAGTTTGACTGTCTTGGCGGTCTTCGCTGCGGCCGTGGCGTTGCCGCCGTAGGAAACAGCAACCTTGTAGGTGCCTTTCTTCGCCAGGCCAGGCAATGCGACGGTGATCTTGCCTTTCTTCGCGGCCCTCAACACCACCGTCTTTGTCTTGGAGCCGTACTTGACGGTGAGCTTGCCGGTGGGCGCTTTCAGACCCTTCGCCTTCACCGTGACCCTGACCTTTGGCGTCGAGCCTGCCTTGACGGAGTTGACCGCAAGTTTCGCGGTCACTGTCGGCACCACCTTGGGCACCGTGACAGCGGCCGACCGGACGGTGACCGAATCTGTGCCGACCTTCATCTTCGAGACCACCACCTGGACCTGGTGCCCGATGTCGGCCTTGGTCGGAGCGTAGGTCGCTTCCGTGGCGCCCACGATCGGCTGGCCGTCCCGCAGCCATTGGTAAGTCGCGGTCCAACCGGGCTCCACGAACGGGCTAGCGGACAGCTTGGAACCTACCGCAACCGAACCCGCGGGCCGGACCTCGGTGTTAGGTGCGGCCTGACCGTCCATTTCGACGGTGACCGAGATGGAGACGGCCGCAGCGCTGTCCCAGCCGGGAAGCGCACCGGTGACGCGGACGGCCAGCGCGTGACCGGCATCGGCGGCCGTGACCACGTATTCGTGCTCGGTTGCGCCGGGGATGTCGCGCCCGGAACGAACCCACTGGTAGCTCAGTTCCGCCCCCGCGGGCCAAGTGCCTGGGTGAGCCGTCACCGTGAGCCCTGGCCGAGCGGCCCCAACCACCGCTGGGATGCCCGCGGCCAAACGGCCGAGGGCCGCGACAGTCACACCGGCCGAAGACCGTTCGACATCGGCGAAGCCCCGAAGCGAGCCGGTGACTTCCACGCTCAGCACCAGGCCGACATCGGCGGCGGTTGGCGTGTACACCGAAGCCGTGGCACCGGCGATCGGCGCGCCCCCGCGAAGCCACTGGTAGGTGAGCCGGGCGCCCGGCGCCCACACCCCAGCCTCGGCCCTGAGCTGGTTGCCGACCG
>JAIRXV010000161.1 GCA_031268115.1 Bifidobacteriaceae bacterium | reverse complement strand
CCATTTCGCGCCCAGCGCCTCGCACATCGCGACCATGGCGATCGAATTGGCGCCAAAGATCACGCCCACGGCGATGAACGCCACCGCGACCGGGGCGGAGGCGAGAGCAGTGGCCGCCGGATGGGCGCCCATGCCGGGTTGGCGGGGGGATGGGGTGGGTTCGGTGTCGCGTTGCGCGAGGAACAGGAAGCCGCCCACCAGCAAAAGGGCCACGGCCACAAACATGGCCGATGCCGGCGCCACCGACGTGCCGAGCGCGGCGGCCACGCTTGGCGCGATCACGAAGCAGATGTCGTCGGCGACGGATTCGAGCGAGAACGCGCGGTGGATACGCGCGTAGTCGTTCAAGAGGCCGTTCCAGCGAGTTCGGACCAGAGTCCCGAATTGCAGCCCTAACCCTCCGGTCAGGGCGCCGGCCACGATGAGCGTCCATTGGGGCAGCCTCAGCAACGCGAAGAGGGTCAACAACGCCGCGGAGAGGGTGAGCATCCCTAGCACGGGCCGGCCGACCCGGCTTTGGCCGTGCCGATCGATGAGCCGTGCAATCAGCGGAGCGCCGATTGCGGAGGCGATCGCCATCGTCGCCGATACCTTTCCGGCCAGTGAGTACTGCCTGTACAGGCCGCTGATCAGCACCGTCACCGCCATCCCCATCATGGCGTTCGGGAAGCGGGCCAGAAAGCCAGCGGCCCAGAACCGCTTGACTCCGGGCAGCGCAAGGAGCGCGAAATATCCGTGCACGAATCACCTTCGCAGATCGAGGAAGTGGCGGGGCACCGGAGCCGGCGCCGACCCGCCGTGGCAGCAGCTAAACAGGACAACAATAGGGCCCGCCGCCGGGTCTTCGCCCCCTTGTGGGGGGATGGATTTGGACGAGTCTTGGCGATCCGATGTCTGGGCCCCGGCGCCGGCACGGGCGGTCCACGCGGGGTGGGACTGGCCCTACCCTCGGTTGGGTGGATAGCAGGCTGGAGTGCGCCGCCGATGACGAGTGAGATGGACGCTATGACTCCGCCACGAACCGGTCCCACGGCACCCGCCGTGGCCGTCGCGGGCTGCCCACACGAGGGTGTGGCGTCTTCGGCTGACGCTCTTCACCCCGCGTTCCATCCCGCTCCGACCAGCCTGCGTTGGTGGGGCACGCTGGTGTTTCAGGCCGTCCGGGATTCTGCCTATCTGGTCGCGACGTTTCCCCTTGGTTTGGCGGGTTTCATCGTGGCATTCGCCGGACTGGCCACCGGCGGGATCATGGCGGTCTTCTGGGTTGGCTTACCGATCTTGGCGGTGACGTTCCTCTTCGCTCGCGGGTTGGCGGCCGCCCAAGTGGGGCTGTTGCGGATCCGGGGCACACACCAAGGCGTGCTGCCTTGGACCCGCGGAAACTACCTGCCGCTGCGTTGGCGCCGGATTGTGAACATCTTGAGCAACGCCGACAGGCTTCGCGAAGCCGCGTATTGCTTCATCATGGGCCCGGTGACGATGGTGTCGTTCACGGCCACACTGCTGTGGTGGGGTCATGGGGTACTCGCCCCGACGCGGTTCTTGCGCGGTGTGTTCCGGATCCCGGAGGATCACGTCAACCTGTTGGGCGATGCGGTCGCTTCGAGCGCCTACGTTCGGGGCGCCGAAATCCTCGGCCTCCGGCTCGGCTCGGTTCCGGCGTGGGGTTGGGATCTGCTTATCGGCCTGATCGCTCTGATAACACTGCCGTTGGCGATGGGCGGGTTGGCTTTGGCTCAAACCGCGCTTACACGCTTGTTCGTCACCCCCGCGCCCGGCCTCGTGGAACGCGGTGTGGCGCAACTGGCGGAGTCCCGCAAGCGTGCGTTCCGCGCCGAAGGCCAGTCGTTGCGGCGGGTCGAACGCGATCTGCACGACGGTCCCCAGCAGATGCTCTTGCGTATCGGTATGGATCTGTCGAGCGCTGAGCGTCGCCTGAACGAAGGCGATCCGGCGGCCGCCGCTGCGCTTGTCCACCAGGCGCGGACTCAGAACAGTGCCGTCCTGGCCGAGTTGCGCTTGCTGGTCCGGGGCCTGGCCCCGCCCGTCTTGGCCGATCGCGGGCTGGTGCCGGCCTTTACGGCGGTGGCGGCATCGTCGGCCATTCCCGCGACCTTCGCCACAGATGTCGCTGAGGGAGAGCGTTACCCGGATTCCGTTGAGCGGGCCGCCTACTTCACCGTCTCTGAGGCTGTCGCCAACGCCACCAAGTATTCCGGCGCCGAGCACGTAGCCATCCGTCTGAACAGGCAAGGCGAGGTGTTGACCGCGGCCGTGCACGATGACGGCCGGGGAGGCGCAGGGATCGTGCCCGGTCACGGCCTTGCTGGGTTGGAGGACCGGGCGGCCGGCGTGGACGGCCACCTCAAAGTCGCTTCCACGCCGGGGCGGGGAACTGTCATCCAAATCGCGATACCCTGCCCCGGTCCGCCCGCTTCGGACACGGGCGAAGTATCGTCGGGCCACTGAACCGCGACCCGACTGCGCGTGGCGGCGCCATGAGTCCCACTGGAGTCTGAGTGCAGATTGTCTTGGCGGAGGATCACGTCCTCCTGCGCGAGGGCCTCGTGCGCCTCCTGACTGAGGCTGGGCACGAGGTCGTCGCCACCGCTGGAACGGCGCCTGAACTGGTGGAGCGCGTCGAGGACGGTATTAGGGCGGGCCTCGATCTGCTGGTGGTTACCGATGTGCGTATGCCACCGGGGATGTCAGACGACGGCCTTCGCGCGGCGGTGCGGCTTCGGCGGGCGCACCCTGGCCTGGGGGTGTTGGTGTTGTCGCAATACGTGGAAGAGTCTTACGCCCGCGACCTCTTGGCTGGCGGGACCGGCGGGACCGGGTATCTGCTCAAGGACAGGATCCAGGACCTTGCGGAGTTGCAGGACGCGGTGATTCGGATAGCCGCGGGCGGCACGGTGATAGACCCCGAGGTGATTGCGCAGCTCATGGTGCGCTCCGCCGCCTCGCCACTCGACCGGTTGACTGCCCGAGAGCGGGAGGTCTTGGAGTTGATGGCGCAGGGACGGGCGAACGCAGCAATCGGCCGTGAGCTGGTTGTCACCAGTGGGGCCGTGGAAAAACACATCTCGTCGATCTTCGCGAAGCTCGACTTGGCGCCATCGCCAGACGATCACCGCCGTGTCTTGGCGGTGATCGCTTGGCTGGCTGGGCGCGGGCGCGGCAGAGCGTCATAAGAGTGGGGAGCCCCGGGCGTTGACGGCCGTCGATACTCCGGCCCAGGTGTGCGAATGACGCTCAGCCTCGCCCCCGGTTTGCGGAGGTACGGTACGGTCGGGCGCATGGCAAACGTGGAACGAACCCTGGTCCTAGTCAAACCCGATGGCGTCGAGCGCGGCCTGATAGGGCGCATCCTGACCCGCATCGAAGAGCGCGGCTTCGCGTTCCAGGCGCTTGAGCTGCGCGAAGCGACGCGCGACGTCCTCGACGCCCACTACGCCGAGCACACGGCTAAGCCTTTCTATCCCGGCCTGGTCGAATACATGACCTCCGGACCGGTAGTGGCCATTGTGGTCATGGGCGCCCAGGCGGTGAGTTCCTTCCGGTCCGTTGCCGGAGCAACCGACCCCGTCAAGGCGGCGCCGGGCACCATCCGCGGTGACTTCGGGCGCGATTGGGGCGACGGCGAGATCCGCAACCTGGTCCACGGCTCAGACTCACCTGAGAACGCCGAACGCGAGATCGCCATCTGGTTCCCCGGTCTGGCACGCCACTGAGACCGCGGCGTACGCCAAGGGCCCAGTGAGGCCTTACGGCGTGTCGCGCCCGGGGCCGTAAGCGGATCCCAGTACGGTCCCCGTGGGGTAGCTGACCATAGGGGGTCCCCACATGCCTGAAGATCAAGACAAGCACGTCTTCATCGTCCGCGAGGACGATCACGTCATCGTTTCCACGGGTCGAGGCGACCGCGTGCGTCCTCGCACCGTCTATTGCATCTGCCGGGACAACTATGAAGAAGTCAAACTAGACCCAGAGAAGCCACTCTTCGCGGTTTGGGATGAAGGGCCTCCCGCCGATGGCCAGGATTTGGTTGTGATAGACCTGGTGGAGGCCAAGATCGTCAAACCGAGCACAATAGAGGGACGTGCCTCCGGCATGTTATTTAAGGCAGTCAAGAGTCGGCTTTCCGAGGCCCCGTCGGATCTTGAGGTTGGGGAGGTCCTCAGGCTGCCGAGAGTTGTGAGCCCTGAGACCACCTTCACGAATGCGGCTCGCGGCGACTTCGCTTGGGAATGGTTGGATCCCGCCCAAGTGGAAGTGGCACGCGATAAAGCGAGGAAGGGGGAACGCTCAAGGCAGCAAGCCAAGGAGGCCGTGCTCAGGAAAGAGGAAGCC
>JAIRXV010000004.1 GCA_031268115.1 Bifidobacteriaceae bacterium | reverse complement strand
TGGCACCGGTCCCGTCAACTCCCTCCCGGCGAACGATCGCACGGCGTGCCGTGCGTTCGATGGCGATACGGCCACGCGGTGGGGCGCGAACGAGGGCAACACCCAATGGGTCCAGGTGGATTTGGGCCAGCCGTACCGGGCCAGCAAGGTGGTCCTGAACTGGGAGAGCGCGTACGCGGATCAGTATGAAGTCCAAGTCTCGCCCGATGGCGCAACGTGGACGTCCGTACACGTTCGGACCGATGCGGTGCCCACCGGCGATCACATCGACACGATCGATTTCGCCACGCCCGTGGAGGGACGGTTCTGGCGGATGCAGTCCGTTCACGCCGCCACCGCCTACGGTCCTTCGCTCTACGAATTCGAGGTCTACGGCACGAAGGCACCCGTGGGGCCCGCCCCCACGCCCGTTGCTGGGGCGACTGTGGCCAAGTCCACGTCCTATCCGATGACTTATGGCGACTGGACCAATGGTTTACTCGCGGGCAATGGCCAGCAGGGCATCATCGTGTTCGGCGATCCGCGCGATGAGACCGTGATCTTCAACGACAAGGATTTCTTTGCCGCCCGCGCCGAGGCCAATCCGCAGCGCACATTTAGCACGGTGGCGTCCGCGGACCTGGATTCGATCCGCGACGATCTGATCGCCGGCGACTATGCGACTGCGGCGACACTGGCCGGCACGGTGCCGGGGTATCAGGATGGCGGTGAGGGTGCCAAACACCCCGGTTTCAAACTGACTATGACGTTGCCCGATGACGGCGCTGTCGCCAACTACTACCGAGCCACGGACTACTCAGACGGCATCGTGTCGGTGAACTGGTCGGATACGCGCGGAAACTGGCAACGCGAATCGTTCGTGTCCCGCTCGGACGATGTCACGGTGCAATACCTACCCGCGCCAGCGGGGACGTCTCTGAATGTGACATTGGGTCAGTCCCTCGACCCTGGGATGCACTTGACGGGTTACACGGCAACCGACAACTCCACAGCGGATTACTTGAACATTCGGGTGAAATATCCGACAGGGAGTTATGACGCAGGGTACGAGGGTGTAACCCGGATTGTCACCGACGGCACCAAGACCCTGAACCCGGACGGCACCGTAACCGTCAATGGCGCCTCTTCCGTGATGCTCTTGACCAAGACCAAACGCTATAACGGCACCTTCGGCGGCGGCGTTGCCGCCGAGACTGAATGGAACCAGGGCCTGGTTCGGGCAGAATTGGACGCGATCCAGGACGATTACTCGACCCTGCGGGCTCGCCACGCGGCCGCACATTCGGGGATCGTGGACAGGGTGGCCCTCGACTTTGGGGCCTCGGAAGTGGACCGCGCCAAGACGAACGAGCGCCTGCTGTTCGAGCAGGGCAGCGCGGAGGACCTCATTCCGGCGCTCTATGAGCGGCTGTTCTACGCGGGGCGCTATCTAACGCTCGCGTCGAGCGGAGCCACCTCTGCCCCCGATCTGGCCGGAAACTGGACCGGCGATGCGGGCGCCGGCGGTGACGGGTACTCCCTGGGCGCGAATCTCGCCCTGCAGATCGCCGGCGGCAACATCGGCAATATGCCCGAGGCTATGGAGGGATACTTCGCACTCACCGATAGCTGGCACAACGATTTCGAGACCAATGCGACCAAACTGTTGGGCACATCCGGGGGTCTGTTGGCCGGTGGGACCACCCCAAGCGGTGAGGGACTGATCTCCGGTCTCGATGCCGACCACCCGTATCAATACGCGACCGGCACCGTGTCCTGGCTGTTGTATCCGCTGTGGGAGCACTACCAGATCACGGGCGATACCCAGTTCCTTGAGGATGAGTACTACCCGCTGATCCGCGAAATGGGCGATTTCTACGAGGACTTCTTGGTGGAGAAGGACGGCGATGGCAAGTACATTTTCGCTGGGTCCATCTCGCCAGATAACCGTCCGTCGGGTGGGAGTGCATACCCGGCGTTGACGGTGAACTCGGTTTACGACATCGCCGGTGCCAAATTCGCTTTGAGCTCGTTGATTGAGACGGCAACCGAACTGGGCCAAGACTCCGCCCAGATTCCAGTGTGGCAGGACCTGCTGGATAACCTGCCCAGCTACATCATCAATAACGATGGCGCGTTGGCGGAATGGGCGTGGCCAGATTTGGCCAACCGCGATCAGTACCAGCACACTCGTTCCTCGGGTCTCGCACCGGTGTGGCCCTTTGGTGAGATCAGTCCAGAAGCCAACCGAGCCCAGTACTCGGCGGCCACTGAATCCCTGGCGCGCAAGGATCAGGGCAACTACGGTAATTCTGCCGACAGTCTGCTCCATGGTGCCCTGATCGCCGCGAGCCTGAACAATTCCGAATCCCTTCGGGACAAGCTGCTGGGCTTCCCGCAAGGCAACTACTATCTCAACTCGCTGGGAACCGTGAATTCTTCCTCCAATGGAACGTTCTCCACGAGTGTTGCCACGACCGTGCCAACCATCCTCATGGAGATGCTGGCTCAGTCTTCGCCTGGGACGCTGGATCTTCTGCCAGCGCTGCCCACGGAGCTGCCGAAGGGCTCCATCGATGGTTTGCTTGCCAAGAACCAGATCACCATCGATCACCTCGAGTGGAGCATCGAGGACCTTTCGGCGACAGTGACCTTGACGTCTGCGATCACGCAGGATCTCACGCTGATTCACCACCGCGGGATCGATGGCACCACGAGCGAGGATATCGCTCCAACCCCGTCCCCACTCGGGCGCACGGCCCGGATCCTGCCCCTCACGGCAGGTCAGCCTGCGACAGTGGTGGTGACCCTGGCGGATCCGGCCCGGGTCAACGTGGCGCTGCGCAAGCCAGCGCTCGCATCGTCCGAGGCGGGAACGAATACGGCGGGTCTCGCAGTAGACGGTGACCCAACCACGTTCTGGGAGGCGGCGCCTGGCGATTCTGAATGGTTGCGGGTTGACCTCGGTGAAACCCTCGCCATTCGTGAAATCGGGCTCCAGTGGGGCGATTCGTTTGCCGCGGAGTATGTGATTCAAACCTCCACAAATGGCACCACATGGACCCCGTTGTATGCGGAAGACGCTTCCGATGGCGATATCGACACGGTGTACGCCATCGCGCAGGCCCGGTATGTGCGGGTACAAAGCGTGCGGGCGTCTGGAGCGTCGGGAATCGCGCTGTTGGAAATAGAGGTCCTCGGTTTCCCGGTGACCAACGTCGCCCTGCAAAAGACGTGCCGGGCCGCCTCCGTGGGTGAATCGGACAAACCGTGCCAAATGGCATTCGATGGCGACACGGGCACGCGATGGGCGGCCAGTAGGAACGCGACCCACTGGATTGACGTGGACCTTGGCGACGGCCTGCCCGAGTACTACGACATCTACCGCGTGGAGATTACCTGGGAGGCGGCCTATGCAAGCTCCTATCGCATCCAGACTTCGCCCGATGGCGTGAACTGGACGGATATCGTCGTCGCAACTAAGAGCGGAAACAACTACGGTGCGGATATCCACACCTTCCCCGGCACCACCACAAGGTTTGTCCGGATGCAGGGCGTCACGTTGGCGATCAACTACGGCTATTCCATCTACGAGATGCGGGTCTATGGCGCACCCCACCCGGCTTGGGTCGAGAAGTCGGCCTTGACCCGTGCGTTGAACACCGTGGCAGCCTTGGACGACGAGGCCTACACGACATCCTCGTGGGCCGAGGCCTTCCAGGGAACCCTGATCGCTGACGCATCCGCCCTGATCGACAACCCGACCGCACCTCAAAGCGATGTGGATGCGGCCGTGGCCGCGCTGGCCGATGCGATTGGGAGTCTGGTGCGGCGCGGGGACGCGGGGGCGTTGACCGGGCTCACAGATGCCGTGGCGTTGCTGCTGCCGACGCTTGGCGGCGACTACACCGAGGCCTCCGTTAGTGCGCTGAGCGACGCATTGACCGAGGCGCAGACCGTGCTCGCATCGGCACCGGACCGCATCCAGGCCGAAATCGACGCAGCGCTGAACGTGCTGTCCGATGCAGTGGCCGCCTTGGTCGCGCTGCCGGACAAGACCGTGCT
>JAIRXV010000398.1 GCA_031268115.1 Bifidobacteriaceae bacterium | reverse complement strand
ACAAGGCGACGGCTGGGCGGGCGATGATCCCCGGCATCGTCCACGAGCGCCGATCGGCCCACAAAGCTCGGCTTGTCCAACGCCACGAAGCGGTCCAGTCCGGCGTCCCAAGGGTTGGTATTGCGAGTCAGCTCGTGCCCGTACAAAGGCATAGCGGCTTCCAGGCGCAGAGTGTCGCGAGCGGCCAGCCCAGCGCGAACCAGGCCGATGTCCTCCCCAGCGCCCTCCAAAGCGAGCCAGATGGCCTTAGCTGCCTGTGCCGGGACCGACACCTCGAAGCCGTCTTCGCCTGTGTAACCCGTGCGCGCGACCAGCAGGTCGATGCCGTCGAACTCAGCGGGCTTGGCGCAGTAGTAACCGAGTTCGGCCACTGGCGCGCCCAAACCGGCCGCAGTTAGGACCCGCGCCGAGCGAGGACCTTGCACCGCGACAAGAGCTCGTTCCTCGGTCACATCCGTTAACTGGGCATCGAAGGGTGCCAGGCGATTGACCAGCTCGCGACCCACGGCCTGGCGGTTCGCCGCGTTGGCGATCACCAGGTAATCGGCAGCCCCCAGGCGGTACACGATCAGATCGTCCACGATCCCGCCATCGGGCGCGAGGATAAGGGAATATGAGGCCCGCCCGATACGCATAGCATCGTGGGCACCGGTCAAAGCGTCATCGAGGCCCGGCCCGGCTCCCGGTCCGAGAACCCTGAGCTGCGCCATATGCGAGAGGTCGAACAGTCCCGCGCTCGTTCGCACTGCGGCATGTTCCGCGAGCTCCGAGCCGAATCGCAACGGTAGCGTCCAGCCGGCGAACTCCGTTAGGTGGGCACCGCGCTGGAGGTGCAGATCGTTAAGCGGGCTGGTGGGCACGGCGTGGACTCCGGATCGGCCGGCCGCGACCGTTGCCGGACCGGGACATGGGGTGGGGCTGTTCGGCAGGTTACCAGGCGCCGCCCCCGCGGCGGGCGCACCTCACGCCTGTGACGCTCGGCCAACCGGCCCCACGCCGCAGCGCCACAACCTGCCCAAAGCGCGAGACCCGCAGCAGACAACAGCGTCCCACCCGCGCCGTCCGATCCCGCGAAGGCGAGCATTGCGACCAACCCGCCGAGCGCACCGCCGTACATCCCTACTACTGAAACGAAATGCGACATCGTCGTTTTCCCTCCTTGCCAAGGTGATCCGTGAGTCGGCTTCACCACTGCGCGTATCTTGCAAGAGGGGTACGACATCGAGACTGGGCAAGGGGTTCGGGGCTAGTTGGACAGCGGAACCACGACCCCAACCGGCGTCAGGGGGCCGCACCGAAGAGCCGCACCGTCCGCGCCGGGCGCCGCCGGGCGCCCTTAGGAGGGTTTCCACAACCCCACGGCTAAGACTTGGTGTCGCGCGGCACGCCGCATCGGCCACCAGTCTTGGCACAGTGGACCGCGTGTTTGCCGTCCTATGCCCTGGCCAGGGTGCTCAGACTCCGGGGATGCTGATCCCTTGGCTCGCGAACCCGGCCGCCGCCCGGCGCATCGATGAGTGGTCTGAGGCCGCGAACCTGGATCTCGCCGCTCATGGGACCACCTCAGATGCGGCAACGATTCGATCGACGGCCATAGCACAGCCGTTGATCGTCGCCGCGTCGCTCCTCGCGTTTGAAGCGGTGTCCGATGCCGTTCCCGCCCTCCGCGAACCTCCCACCGTGGTGGTCGGGCATTCCGTCGGGGAGTTTGCCGCCGCGGCTATAGCCGGGGCGTTAACCCCCGCCCAGGCCGTGGCCGCGGTGGCCGAACGGGGGCGGGCAATGGCCGAGTGCGCGGCGAAAACACCAACCGGAATGAGCGCCGTGATCGGGGGCGAACCCCGGTCAGCGATCGCTGCGATCGAGGCCGCTGGGCTGGAAGCGGCCAACATCAACGGCCCGGGCCAAGTGGTTGCGGCCGGCACGCTCGACGCGCTGGCGGCCCTGGAGGCCGCGCCTCCAAAGGGGGCCCGCGTGCGTCGGCTCGACGTTGCCGGCGCTTTTCACACCGCTTACATGGCAGGTGCCACGACCCGTCTAGGTCGGGTGCTCGACGACTTCGGGCCCGCACCGCACGCTCCCAAGGAGCCTGCCACACCAACGCCGGCACCCGCCGTCCAACCTAGCGGCGTTCGCGCGCTTAGGCTGGCGGTAATCTCCAACCTCGATGGGCAGGCGGTCGTGGATGGGGCGACTCTGCTTCACCGGCTTGTATCCCAAGTCACGCTCCCTGTGCGGTGGGACCTAGTTCTGGACCGGATGGCCGACATCGGCGTCACCGCCACGCTGGAGTTAGCGCCGGCCGGCGTTTTGACCGGACTGACGAAACGCGCCCTGCCCAAAATCGCGCGGACCAGAATCAACAGGCCGCAGGATGCGGGCGCCCTGCTTGAGACGCTACGAGCCACAGGAGCCACCGCGTGAACGAGACCACCCCGCCCCTTCCCACCCCACACGACCGCACCCCGCCCCTTCCCACCCCACACGACCCCACCCGACCTCTCCCCACCCGACCTCTCCCCACCCCACCTGGTGCTTTCGCTCGAATCGTCGCGATTGACGGTGTGCGCGGTGAACGCCTCGTCGCCAACGAGGAGCTGGCGGGCGCAATCGATTCTTCCGACGAGTGGATCCGTCAGCGGACCGGCATTGTCACCCGCGCCCGCGCACGTGCGGATCAGACGGTGATCGATCTCGCCGCTGAGGCCGCCACGCGCGTGCTGGCGAAGGCCGGAACGCCGGCTTCGGACATCGACGCAGTGATCCTTGCGACCGTCACGCACTTCTACCAAACGCCCTCCGCCGCCGCCATCGTCGCGGACACGATCGGTGCGAACGGCGCGGCCGCCTGGGACATATCGGCCGCCTGCGCGGGCTACTGCTACGGCATCGGCCAAGCCGATGCCCTGGTGCGCTCCGGAGCGGCCCGCCGCGTCCTGGTCATCGGAGCCGAAAAG
>JAIRXV010000385.1 GCA_031268115.1 Bifidobacteriaceae bacterium | reverse complement strand
ATAGATCAGGTCCCGGCGACGCAGCTCCGAGACGGCCGCGAGGTAGGCGGGAAGACGGGTCGATTGCCAAACCACAGGTCCATCGAAGGTCAGCCCCAGGGCGTCGAGGTCCGATATTTGGCCCAGCGCACGGTCCGCGGATGTCCTGGCATCCAAGTCTTCGATCCGCAACGCGATCCGGCGCCCGCTCGTACGGGCGAACAGCCACGCCAACAGTGCGGTCCTCAGGTTCCCAACGTGCAGTTCGCCGGACGGGCTGGGTGCGAACCGGCCAAGACCGGCGGGGGTCGCGACGCACATGAGCCGAGGCTAGCGCCCATCGAACTGGTTGAGTGCCGAACCCACGCTGGGACGGTGGTGAAATACCACCGTCCCAGGTGTTAGCTGGTCGGCGCTTCGCGCCTATCCAGTTAGCGCAGTCGTCGGCCGCTCTATCGCCCCGGTCTCCTACGGCAAACTCAAGATGACGTCCAAGGGCCGCGGGCCCAGGGTGGCGCGGCCGTCCAGGCCCGCTAGCTCCACCAGGAAGAGCATGTTCACCACTTCCGCGCCGGCGCGTTCGAGCAGGCCAGCGGCCGCATGGGCCGTGCCACCGGTTGCGAGGACATCGTCCATCACAACGACTCGTGCCCCGGGACGGATCGCGTCTTCGTGCATCTCCAGGGTCGCTTCGCCGTATTCAAGGGCATACGACTCTCGAAGCGTCACGCCGGGCAGTTTGCCGGGTTTACGCAACGGGATAAACCCGACTTCGGCGCCGATGGCGGCGGGGGCGGCGAAAATGAAACCCCGCGCCTCGATTCCAACCACGATTTCCGCCCCGGCATCGCGGACCGCCTGCGCACAGTACGCACAGACTTGGGCGAAGGCGCGGGCGTCGGCCAAGAGCGGCGTGATGTCGCGGAACACGACCCCGTTCCTCGGGAAGTCCGGGATGGCCCTGACCCTGGTGCCTACGAGGCCCGCAACGGCCTCGCGGGAGACACCGCCTGACGTCATCGTCCACCCTTGCGGCGCCGGCGCGGTTGGGCTCCCTGACCTTGATGGACTCCTGGGCGGATAGCTCCGATCGGGGTGAGCCGGCTGACGGAGCCGGTTTCCTCGCCGGATGCGGCGCGGCGGTCGAGCACCTTTGCCGTGTGCTCACGGATCTTCTTCTCGTACCCTCGCAGCGCCACCTCCATGGGCGTGGCGAGGAAGATCGAAGAATAGGTACCCGCGATCATGCCCACGAACAAGGCGAGCGAAATGTCCCGCAACGTGCCCGCGCCGAGTAGGAACGCCCCGATGAACAGAATCGATCCAACCGGCAGCAAAGCCACGACCGAGGTGTTGATGGACCGAACCATGGTCTGGTTGACCGCGAGGTTGGCGCCCTCGGCGTAAGTGAACTGGGATTGGTCGAGGATGGACTCCGTGTTCTCGCGAACCTTGTCGAACACCACCACCGTGTCGTACAGGGAGTAGCCAAGGACCGTTAGGAACCCGATGATCGAAGCGGGGGTGATCTCGAAGCCCACCAAGGCATAGACGCCAACTGTCACGATCAAGTCGTGCGTCAAAGCCGCGATGGCGCTGACCGCCATCCGCCAGGCTCGGAAGTAGAAAGTCATTGCGATCATGACCAGCAGCATGAACAGGCCAGCCCCTGAGAACGCTTTGCTCGAGACGTCCGCGCCCCACGTGGGCCCAACGAACGTGGACGTGATGTCCTCAGCGGACGTGTTGTACGCCTCGGCCAGCGCCTGCGACACTTGCTCGGTCTGTTCGTTGGTGAGTTCGTTGGTCTGCACCCTGACGGATCCGGAACCGATCCGAGTGACCCGTGGCTCCTCGTCTGGCGCCACCGAGAGGACCGCTTCTACGGCCGGCTCGGTTTCGATGGACGACTGCGTGGTCGTGACCCGGAATTCGGAGCCGCCTCTGAAGTCGATGCCGAGTTCTAGGCCGGGGAAGAACATCAACACCACGCACACCGTGAGGATGACGGCCGAGGCCAGGAAGAAGCGGCGGCGCTGTCCAACTACGTTGTAGCTGCGCCGCCCGGTGTAGAGGTCGTTGCCCCACTGAGCGAAGTTGATCTTGGGCATCAGATGTCCTCCTCCGCGTCGTGATGCGCGGACGTGTCGTCGGCGGTCTGCCCGGCCGCGGCCGCGGCCTTGGCCGCTGCCTTGCGTTCCGCGATGGATTGGCCCGGCGCCCCCTTCGGGATGGGCGACCGGGCGGAACCGGGCGGAGCGCCGTCATCGTCCCGTTCCAAGACGGCTGTCGCGGCCTTGCCAGTCCGAGCGGGCGCGGCCCCGACCCTGGGCCGGTCTGGCACGCGCGACACCCGCCCGCGGCCGGCGTAATGCACCGAGCCGGGAGCACCCAGGCGGTATGGATCTAGCCCGGACCATGGGTGGCCATCGTCCCAGAACCGTGCGCGGGAAAGCTGCTGAATCATCGGGTGGGTGAACATCATGACTACAAGCAAGTCCATCAACGTAGTCAGGCCTAGCGTGAAGGCGAAGCCACGCACCGAACCGACGGAAACAAAGTAGAGGACGATGGCGGCAATAAAGTTGACCGCATCGGAGGCGATGATCGTGCGTCTAGCTCGCATCCAGGCCAGTTCTACGGCTTGGCTTAGAACTCTGCCATCGCGCAGTTCGTCTCTGATGCGCTCGAAATAGACAATGAACGAGTCCGCCGTGACCCCGATGGAAACAATTACACCGGCCACACCCGCCAAGGACAGCCTGTAGCCCTGGACCCATGACAGCACCAGCAAAGCGCCATAGGTGAAGCCCGTTGCGGTGATCAGCGACAAGACGGTAACAAACGAAAGAGCGCGGTATTGCATGAACGAGTAGATCGCCACAAGGATCAGACCGATCAGACCCGCGATCAGGCCCTTCTGCAACTGCTCCGAGCCTAGGGTCGCGGAGACTTGCTCTTGGCTCATCACTGTGAAGTTCAAGGGCAGGGAGCCGAAGCTGAGCTGGTCTGCCAGGGTCCGGGCGCTGGCTTGGGTGAAGCTGCCGCTGATCTCTGCCCGGCCGTCTGGGATGGCGCTGTTGATCCGCGGCGCGGAAACCACCCTGTCGTCTAGGACGATCGCGAATTGGTTGAGGGGCTCGGTCAAGTCCACCAACTTGGAGCTGACATCGGAGAACTGCCTGGCGCCAGCCGTCTTGAGCTGAAGGTTGACGGCCCATTCGCCTGTGGTCTGGCCTTGAGCGTTGGTTTGCAGACCCGAGTTCGCGTTGGCCAGCTGATCGCCCTCCACCAGCACCGGGCCGAGGATGTACTTGAGGTAGTACTCCTGACCGTTCGAGGACATCGCATCTGAGCACGTCACCAGAACCTCATCCGGATCGGACGGTTCGCCGGTGACATCCGATCCGACGGTGGAGCAGTCGATGTTGGCGTATCGGTCCTCGATATCGCTGGTAATGATCGCGGTGTCCACGGCCGTATCCAGTCGGGATTCGAAATCGTCCATCGGTGGAATGGTTGGCGGAGGCCCGGCTTCTTCGCCGTCCGCAGCCGTGGATCCATCGTCCAGTACCAGGTTTCCGTCCTCATCGACAGTCATTCCCTCGCCGTCGAGGGGGATTTCGTCGCCTTCGAGGGAAACCTCTTCGCCCTCAAGGGAAACCTCTTCGCCTTCGAGGGAAGCCTCCTCGCCCTCAAGGGGTTCCTCCTCCGCGGCGGTTACTTCGTCGCCATCGGCCGTGGCCGCCACGCCCTCCACGGCCGTCTCGTCCGCAGTGGGCTCATCCCCTTCCTGGACGGCTTGCTCATCGGCCGTGTCCTCCCCTTGATCCGCAACCGCCTCCTCGCTGTCGTCGGCGACGATCTCGTCTCCCGGCGGCTTGGGGTAGGTTCTGGTCAGCCAAGCCGCGGGGCTCGGCGCCGTGGCCTGATCCTCCCGCAGCACCGAGCGGAACGTCATCTTGGCCGACTTGGAGACGAGGTCGAGGTCCTCCTGGGAAGGATTGCCGGGAATGCCCACAACGATGTTCCCCGAGGCCTCCGACGAGATTTCGGCCTCGGCCACGCCTGAGGCATCGACCCGCTGACGGATGATCGCGACAGCCTGATTCAACGCTTCCGTCGAGGGCCGCTGAGACGAATCGATCGCCACGGGTTGAAGAATTAGCTGTGTTCCACCGACGAGGTCCAATGCCCGCCCAGGGAGAAACGAGGCTTTGTCCGTGGTGAACGTGCCCACAACCACGGCGCCAAACAGCACCGCGATCAAGATGAACAAGGTCACCAGGGTCCGTACCGGTCTGCCGGTCTTGCTTCGAGCGGCCACTTCTTCTTCTTTCGGGTCGGTTGGATCGTTGCGCGCCTCAGGCGCGCCCTGTTACGTGCCGGTTTCGGACGGTTCAATACCGAGTGATACCCGGATCATTGCCGTCACCTGGTATTTCGTCGTCGGGTGCGTCCGGTTCTGAGCCGTCTGCCTCGTCGGTTTCCTCGTCGGGACGCTCCGCGGTCATGTCATCCCACGCCTCATCGTCAACGAGTTCCCTGATCGCCCTGCGAACCCACTGCGACTCTGCCCCGCTGGCCGAAGCCAGCGTGATGATATTCCCCTCGATTTGGGTTACCGTGCCCACCATCCCAGATACGGTCACCACTCGCTGTCCGGGAGCCCATCCGGCGCTGATCGCGTCCCTGGCCGCCTGCTTCTTTTTCGACCGGCGCGACCCGAACCACATCGCCACGGCCACCCCTCCGAGGAGTATCCACGTAAACCACGTATTGCCACCGCCGGTGGGCGCCTGGCCCTGCTCGGCCGCCCCGACGATGGCGGACAACACAAAAGCGGTCACAGGCACAGGTCTCCTTGAGGTAACGGTGGTGGTTCCCACGGAAGTCTAGGGCATCGGCAACTGATCGCTGCGTCCGGCGCCCAAGCCCCACGCCGAAGGGTCGGCCCCGACGTGGCGATATCCGGCGGCCGTCGCCTGGCGGCCCCTCGGCGTACGCAAGATCAGACCTTCGCGGAGCAAGAAGGGTTCCACGACCGTCTCAATGGTTTCGGTTTCCTCCCCGACCGAAGCCGCCAACGTAGTCAGGCCCACGGGGTGCCCGGCGAAGCGCTCCGCGAGCGCTTTCAGCACCGCCCTGTCCAGGCGATCCAGGCCGAGCGCGTCCACCTCGTAGACCTCTAAGGCCGCTTGGGCGGCCTCCAGATCGCCAACGCCCCGGCCCCGAACCTCAGCCCAATCTCGGACCCGTCGCAGCAGCCGGTTGGCGATGCGCGGGGTGCCCCGCGAACGCCCCGCGATCTGGGCTCCGGCCTCGGGCGTCAACTCGATCCCGAGGAGCCCCGCCGAGCGCACCAGCACCCGTTCCAGCTCCTCGGGGGCGTAATAGTCGAGGTGCCCGGTGAATCCGAACCGGTCCCTCAACGGCGCCGGCAGCAAACCCGCTCGCGTGGTCGCCCCCACCACTGTGAACGGCGGCAGAGACAGCGGAATCGCGGTGGCGCCGGGTCCCTTACCCACCATGACATCCACCCGGAAATCCTCCATCGCCACGTACAGCATCTCTTCGACCGGCCGTGCGAGGCGGTGGATCTCGTCCACGAACAGGACCTCGCCCTCATCGAGCGAAGACAGCACCGCCGCTAGATCTCCCGCGTGTTGAATGGCCGGTCCGGACGTAACCCTTAGGTGTACGCCCAGTTCCGTGGCGATGATCATGGACAGGGTGGTCTTGCCAAGCCCCGGCGGCCCCCACAGCAGCACGAGGTCTGGGCTGGCTCCCCGCGCGCGGGCGGCCTGACGCACCAGACCGAGCTGATCGCGCACCACGTGTTGGCCGACAAACTCCTCCAGGGTGCGCGGCCTCAACGCGGCCTCGATCGCCCGTTCCGATTCGTCCGCCCCCGATGCCACCACCCGGGACGGCTCGTCAGCCACGCCTCGCCCCCAATGCCCGCAAGGCCGCGCGCAACACCTCAGGCACCGACGATGGCGCTCCCTCGCCTTGCAGCACGGCGTCCAGCGCATCGTCGGCCTGCACCGCGTTCCAACCCAAGGCGACAAGCGCTGCCGCGACCTCGGTTCGCACAGGGCCCGCGGGCCCTGCTTGGCGGGGGCCGGCATCGTCCACGGCAAGTTTGCCCGCCAGCTCCAACACCAGCCGGCTGGCGCCCTTGCGGCCGATGCCGGGTATGCGTTGCAAGGCGGCCAGATCGCCTGCGGCCACCGCATCGGCCAGGCCAGAGGGAGTCATGGCGGCCAGCACGGCCATAGCGATCCTGGGACCGATCCCGGAGACAGTCTGGACGGCCTCGAACGTCTCGCGTTCGCCGTAGTCGGCGAAACCGTACAGCGTTAACGCGTCTTCGCGGACCACCAGCAGCGTCACCAAGCGCCCCTCTTCGCCGACCCGCAACGACGCGAGCGCCCTGGGGGTCGCAGCGACGGCGAAACCGACCCCGCCGGTCTCCAAGACGGCTGTTGTCCCACGTATGGCCAGGACATGTCCCCGGATCGATGCGATCACCCGGGCACGGTAGCAGGCGGGTATGACATCAACCGCTCCGGCGCGCCGCCTTCTCCGCCTCGACCCACTGGCGTTGGGCCGCCGTCAACGCCCGGCCGGGTGGGCCGATGGCGGCGCCCCGCCACGCGTGGCAAATCGCCAACGCCAAGGCGTCCGCGGCATCGGCCGGCGTCGGGGGCGTGTCCAGGCGAAGCAGGCGCGCAACCATGTGCTGCACTTGCGCCTTGTCGGCGTTGCCGGCGCCAGTGACCGCCGCTTTAACCTCGGTCGGGGTGTGGACCGCAACTTCGATGCCGCGGCGCGCCGCCTCGACCATGGCGATTCCCGCCACCTGCGCGGTACCGGTCACCGTCATCACGTTGCGCTGGGCAAAGACACGCTCGACTGCCACCGCATCGGGACGGTAGGTGTCCATCCACTCTGCGAGTGCGCGCGACAGGGCGAGCAGACGCTTGGCCAGGGCCATGTCGGCGGGCGTTCGTGCGACGCTCACGGCCACGAGCGCGACGCGGCGGGAAGGCAGACCGTCCACCACGCCCAGGCCGCATCGGGTCAAGCCGGGATCAATACCGAGAACACGCATAAGGGGGCGCGGGCAAACCCGGCCGTTAGGCCTCGGCCGCGGCCATCACTTCGTCGGAAGCGTCGAAATTGGCGTAGACATTCTGGACATCGTCCAAGTCTTCGAGAGCATCGATCAGGCGAAGGATCTTCTTGGCACCCTCAACTCCGACCTCGACCTGCACCGAAGGCACAAAATCGACGTCCGCGGAGTCGTAGTCGATGCCTTCGCCTTGCAAGGCGCGACGGGCAGGCACTAGCTCCGATGGCTCAGTCACCACCTCGAAACCGCCGTCCAACGGGTTGACTTCCTCGGCGCCCGCGTCGAGCACTGCCATCAGAACGGTGTCCTCGTCCACGCCGTCTTGGGCCGGCACAACGATGACGCCCTTGCGGGAGAACATGTAGGACACCGAACCCGGATCGGCCAAGGTGCCGCCGTTTCGGGTCAACGCGACACGCACGTCCGATGCCGCTCGGTTGCGGTTGTCCGTCAGGCATTCCACGAGTATCGCAACCCCTCCAGGGCCGTAACCTTCGTAGGTGATGGATTGGTATTCGGCCCCTCCGGCTTCCTGGCCAGAACCCCGTTTGACCGCACGGTCGATGTTGTCGTTGGGAACGGAGGACTTCTTGGCCTTCTGGATCGCGTCGTAAAGTGTGGGGTTGGCCGCCGGATCGCCACCGCCCGTGCGAGCCGCGACCTCTATGTTCTTAATCAACTTGGCGAACAGCTGGCCTCGCTTGGCGTCAATCGCCGCCTTCTTGTGCTTCGTGGTAGCCCACTTCGAATGCCCTGACATGTAACCCTTCCCGTCGTTGAAGCCCAAGCCAGCTTAGCGTGGGCCCGGTCCGACATGGCGGAGCCCGTTCGCCCAGTGTTCGTTTGGCCAGGTCGCAAGTCGAGGATGCGACGTTTTGCCTTGGGGGGGGGGTGGTCTACGCTTCCACTCAACGGTGCCCGACATGTGGCCATCCGCCCCGTGCGGGCAGCTTTCCGACCGATTGGATGGGCCCGATATGAAAACTCACCGTCTCACCGTCATCGCCAGCTCGGCACTGCTCGTGTCCGGTTTGGTAGCGGCCCCCGCCTCGACCGCCGCCCCCATGGACGCCCCGGCTTGGCCGGGGCAAGGTGTGCTCCAAGCCAAGGCCGCTCCCGGCGTCGTTGTCGCCGCCCCGAAGCAGGGCGCCCTCGGGAAGAAGGTGACGGTCACAGTGACTGTCACCCAGTCCGGCAAAGCCATTAGCGGGGTGACAGTGCGGCTGCAGCGCAAGATCGTCGATACCTCGTGGACCTCGATCGATTCGGCGAAGACCGCCAAGAGCGGAAAGGCGACCTTCAAGGTCCAACTCCAATCCGACACCCAGTATCGAGCGAAGGTCCCGGCTAGCGCGGGGGTCGGCGCCGCCACCTCCGGGGCGGTGACCACTGCGGTCGAGGGCAACCAGGACCAGCGCGCCATCGTCCAGGCCGCCGCCAAGAAATGCGTCGCCCAGATCCGTAAGATGGGCCCGACCTTCAAGAAGCAGGGTTTCGCCGTCGCGGACATGACCGCTCTGTACGGCGTCTACGACCTCAGCCAGATCCTGGTGGTTGGCACCTACGCCTTCGTCAACGAAGGCTGTAGCTCAACCGACAAGGACGACTCCATGCGGATCGGCGGCGGCTACGCCTCGTTCCAACGCAAAGTTGCCGGGGTGTGGAAGGAGTCCTTCGGCACGCAGGCCGAGTTGTCTTGCTCGCAGGTGGACGGGCAGGGTTGGCCCAGTTCCATCGTGGCGTCCTGCGCCATCAAGGACGGCGCCAGCCGGACGCCCAAACCACCCGCTAAGACGGCCAACGCCGCGGCCGAGCCGGCGGCCACCGGCACGGTCACCTCTGCGGCAGGCAGTTTCGTGGACCCGAGCGGCGCCACCGTAGACTTCGCGGTCACCGCGCCAAAGCGGGGCGTTGTCGGGAAGAAGGCGACAGTCCAGGTGAGTGCGACCAACAAGGGCAAGGGCCTCAAAGGCGTCGCGGTCCAGCTTCAACGCAAGATTGTGGGCACCGCCTGGACCGTGATTGGCTCAGCGAAAACCGCCAAGGGCGGCAAAGCCACCTTCGAGGTCCCATTCCGCTCCAAGACCCAGTACCGGGCGCAGATAGCGGCCACCGCCGGCGCCGCCACCTCTGGGGCCGTGACCACCGCGGTTCAGGGCACCAAGGACCAGCGCGCCATCGTCCAGGCCGCCGCTAAGGCCTGCGTGGCCCAGACCAAACAGCGGATCGCCGAAAACAGCGACATTCAGATTGCGGACATGACCGCCCTCTACGGTATCTACGACCTCGGCCAAATCCAGGTTGACGGCACCTACGCGTGGGTCAACCGGGGCTGCCACACCACCAACTATTCCAAGGATTCCGTCGCGGAAACGGGCGGTTTGATCGACCAGGGAATGATCTCCATGCAACGCAAGATCCGCGGCGTGTGGAAGCAGTCCATGACCCCCGTATACCCGACCGTGCTGCCCTGCTCGCAGGTGGATGGCAAAGGCTGGCCCACATCCATGGTGCCCACCTGCTTCACCAAGGGCGGAACCACCCGGGCACCCAAGAAGTAGTCGCTTTCGCTGGGATCCGCCCGATTCGCTTAGTCACGGCGAGAGCGGCCCATGGCCCACGTGATCGGGCAGGGAATCGTCCATCTCGTAGGTGGTGGGCATCGGGGTGCGGCCAGCCAGCCGCAGCAGACGGACCGGCCACGTGCCGCGCAGGCGGCGCGTCTGGCCGACGGCTTCGTTGTAGAAGCGCCGCGCCAGAGTCAGCCGGTACCAGGCGGCCGCGACCTCGCCCACCAATTCGAGTCCATCGGGGCTCAAGAGGGCAACGTCGCGCGCTTCGCCCAACGCCAGGCGCAAGGTGCCCGAAAGCTCCGACTGGACGGGGCCGGACCCAGGCGATGGGCCGCCATCGTCCGCGATTGAGGCGAGCGCAGCGCGTGCCGCCTCCCCGACCACGATAGAACTCGCCGGGTCCAAAACGGCCGCGTGAGCAAGGTCCAGAGCCGCCACGCCGCGAGCCACCAACTGGTGCCCAAGGCTCGC